>NZ_JBEOWY010000035.1:65315-80483 GCF_040296285.1 Kitasatospora sp. NPDC002227 | reverse complement strand
CTGCTCCAGCCGGAGCGGATCGGGGTCGTGCTCTCGGAGGAGTTCCAGCTCCACCCCGAGCAGTCCACCGACGCGATCGTGATCCACCACCCCGAGGCGAAGTACTTCAACGCGAGGTAATGATGCGGTTGCGTCCCGTTCGCCTCTTTCAGGCGGTTCGGGCGTACGATTGATGATCCCCAACGGGCCGGTCCGCTGACCAGCGGACCGGCCTGCGCCATCCCCGGGGAGCCGCCGCGAGGGAAGGACCCGCAGTATGACGACCATCTCCACCCCCACCGGCAGCCTCACCCAGGCGGACGGTGGCGGGCTCCGGGCGGTGCTGCTCGACATGGACGGCACCCTGGTGGACACCGAGGACTTCTGGTGGCAGGCCGAGGCCTCGCTCTTCGCCGAGCTCGGCCACCCGCTGGACGAGCAGGACCGCGCGCACGTGGTCGGCGGCCCGATGACCCGGGTGATCGACTACCTGCTGGCGCGCACCGGTCTGGAGATCGACCCGGCCGAGCTGACGGTGCTGATCAACCGGCGCTTCGTGGACCTGCTGGCGGGCGGCGTGCCGCTGATGCCGGGGGCCGAGCGGCTGCTGAACACCCTGGACGCGCACGGCATCCCCGCTGCGCTGGTCTCGGCCTCGCACCGGCACATCATCGATCTGGTGCTGTACAGCCTGGGCGCCGAGCACTTCGCCTTCTCGGTGGCGGGCGACGAGGTGGCCCGCACCAAGCCGCACCCGGACCCGTACCTGCTGGCGGCCGCCCGCTTCGGCGCCGAGCCGGCCCGCTGCGTGGTGATCGAGGACGCCCCGACCGGGGTGCAGGCGGCCGAGGCGGCCGGGTGCCCGGTGATCGCGGTGCCCTCGATCGCGACGATCGAACCGGCGCCCGGGCGGCTGGTGCTGCCCTCGCTGGAGCTGGTCGATCTTGACTTGCTCAGGTCACTGGTAACGGTCCGGGTGTGATGTTGGTCTCTTTCTCCACGCGAACTGCTGCCGGACAGCGGTCCGACGGCGACGGGCTGTGGCCGCGATAGGGGAGAAATCGGACATCAGCTGACAAGTCGTCGGCCCGTTCTGACCGAGGGATCGTCGGATCATCACGGAGCGTACGAACCGGTGATATTCGTACGTGTTCGATGTGGCACGCTACATCCGATCAGTCCCCCTACGACGCCGCCCCACCCCAGGCGGAGTCCCGGCGGCAGCCACCGGCACCCCCGGTCCGCATGGAGAAGGAACGTATTCCGCATGACTTCAGCCAACCGACTGGCCGTGCTCAGCTGTGCCGCACTGGTCGCCTCCACGGCGGCTGGCTGTGCCTCGGCCACCAAGGTCGTCACCGGCGGCGGCTCGGACAGCGCCATCACCCTGGGCACCACCAACGTGACCAAGGTGCTCGATCCGGCCGGCACCTACGACGCCGGCTCCTGGATGGTGCTGAACAACACCTTCCAGTCGCTGCTGAAGTTCCCCGCGGGCGCCACCGTGCCGCAGCCGGACGTCGCGCAGAGCTGTGCCTTCACCGGCGCCGACACGATGACCTACAGCTGCACCCTCAAGAGCGGGGTGAAGTTCTCCAACGGTCACCCGCTGACCGCCCAGGACGTGGTCTTCTCGATCACGCGCATGCTGAAGATCAACGACCCGAGCGGCCCGGCCGCGCTGCTCTCCACCATCAAGTCGGTGCAGGCCAAGGGCGACACCGAGGTGACCTTCCACCTCAAGACCCCGGACGCGGTGCTCCCGGCCAAGCTGGCCTCGGCGGCCGGCTCGATCGTGGACCACGCGGTCTTCCCCGCCGACAAGCTGCTCTCCAACGACAAGCTGGTCGGCTCGGGGCCGTACAAGATCGACTCGATCGACGACCTGGCGGGCGCCAAGGCCGGCGTCCCGGGCAAGATCTCCTTCTCCGCCAACTCGCAGTACACCGGCGACGAGAAGATGCAGAACAACAAGTTCGTGCTGCGCTTCTACGCCGACGGCGAGAAGCTCAAGTCCGCGCTGGACAGCGGCGAGATCGACGTCACCGACAACAACAGCCTGGACCCGGCGATCGCCACCAAGCTGCGTGACGACGAGGCGGCCGGCAAGAGCTCCACCAAGGTCACCGAGGGCGACAGCGGCGAGGTCAGCTTCCTGGTGTTCAACACCAAGGACAGCGTCACCGGCAACCCGGCCGTCCGGCAGGCGATCGCCCAGGTGATCGACCGCCAGGCCCTGGTGAGCAACGTCTTCCAGCACTCCGTCCAGCCGCTGTACTCGGTCGTCCCGGCCGGGGTGGCCGGCCACAACACCGCCTTCTTCGACAAGTACGGCGAGCCGGACGTCAACAAGGCCAAGAAGATCCTGACCAGCGCCCACGTGTCGCTGCCGGTCAAGCTCTCCCTCACCTGGTCGCGTGCCCGCGCCGGCGACGCCCAGATGGCCGAGACCAAGAAGCAGCTGGAGGCCAGCGGCCTGTTCCAGGTCGACATCCAGAAGGAGCCGGACTGGCAGGCCTTCCAGGACGGCTGGAAGGCGGGCAAGTACCAGATGTACGCCGCCCGCTGGGTGCCCGACTACGTCGACGCGGACGACTTCATCTCCCCGCTGGTGGTCGACGGCGGCGCCTACCACAACGGCTGGGACGATCCCCGGATCAGCCAGCAGCTGGTGCCGGACGGCATCAAGCAGACCGACCGCGGCGCGGCCGTCTACGGCCAGATGCAGAACATCATCGCGGACGCGGCCCCGCTGATCCCGCTCTACCAGAACAAGTCCTTCTACGCCTCGAAGGCCGAGATCACCGGTGTGACCAACACCGTCGACACCTCGGGCATCATCCGCTTCTGGGAGATCGGCCGCACCAAGAAGTGACGCGGTGAACAGCGAAGGGGCCCACCAGCCGGTGGGCCCCTTCCGCGTTCCCGCCCTACAGCGTGCCGGGGCGCACCAGGCCGCTCTCGTAGGCGTACACCGCGGCCTGCACCCGGTCGCGCAGCTGGAGCTTGGTCAGCACGTGCCCGACGTGGGTCTTGACCGTCGTCTCGCTGACGAACAGCTCGGCGGCGATCTCGGCGTTGGACAGGCCCTTGGCGACCAGCTTGAGCACCTCCACCTCACGCTCGGTCAGCGCGGTGAGCGCCTGTGCGGGCGCCTCCTCGCCGGAGGGCAGCTTGGTGGCGTACATGTCGAGCAGGCGGCGGGTGATGCTCGGCGCCAGCATCGCGGCGCCGTCGGCCACCACCCGGATCGCCTGCACCAGCTCGTCGGCCGGCACGTCCTTGAGCAGGAAGCCGCTGGCCCCCGCGCGCAGCGCCTCGACCACGTACTCGTCCAGGTCGAAGGTGGTCAGCACCAGCACCTTGGCCGGGCCGTCCCGGCCGGGCCCGGCGATCCGGCGGGTGGCCTCGACGCCGTCCATCCGGGGCATCCGGATGTCCATCAGCACCACGTCCGGCTGCAGCGCCCTGACCTGCTCCAGCGCCTGCTGGCCGTCCCCGGCCTCGCCGACCACCACCAGGTCGTGCTCGGCCTCCAGGATCATCCGGAAGCCGGTGCGCAGCAGTGGCTGGTCGTCGACCAGCAGCACTCGGATCGTCAACCTACGACTCCTTAGTCATCTGCCCCGGCAGGGGCAACGGGTACGGCGGGGGAGTGCCGCCGAACTCCGGGCAGCTGGCCTGGTGGTCGCACCAGTCGCAGAGCCGGTTCTTCGTCGCGGGGAAGTCGCCGGTGGCGACCGCCTTGGTGATCGTCTCCCAGAGCGCTTTGAGCTTGCGCTCGGTGGCCAGCAGGTCGGCCTCGTCCGGGTCGTAGGTGACCACGTCGCCGCCGCCGCCCAGGTAGACCAGCTGCAGCCGCCGGGGGGCGACACCCTTGAGCCGCCACACCACCAGGGCGTAGAACTTCATCTGGAACATGGCCTTGCCCTCGAAGTCCCGCGAGGGCGCCCGGCCGGTCTTGTAGTCGACCAGCCGCACCTCGCCGGTGGGGGCGACGTCGACCCGGTCGATGTAGCCGCGCAGCAGCAGGCCCGAGTCGAGCACGGTCTCCACGTAGAGCTCGCGCTCCACCGGGTGCAGCCGGGTCGGGTCCTCCAGCTTGAACCACTGGCCGACCAGCTTCTCGGCGTCGCGCAGCCACTTGGCCGCGGCGGTGCCGTCCTCGTCCCCCGGGAACAACTCGGCCAGCTCCGGCCGTTCACCGAGCAGCCGCTCCCACTGCGGGCGCAGCAGCTCCAGGGCCCGATCGGTGGTCCGCTCCGCGGGCTCGTGGTCGAACAGGCGCTCGAGCACCGCGTGCACCAGCGTGCCCCGGGTGGCCGCCGCGCTCGGCGGCTCGGGCAGCCGGTCGATCACCCGCAGCCGGTAGAGCAGCGGACAGGTCATGAAGTCACCCGCCCGGGACGGTGACAGGCCCGTCGGGGCGGCGGAGAGCGGTTTCTGCATACCCCGACCCTATGGGACCGGCCCCCGCTTGCGGCAAACACGGCGGTGACCGCGGCCGAACCGGGTAATACACCGGTAGGGCGAGCGCGGTACGGCCGCCCCGATCAATTAGCGTGGGCGGCAGTGCGGGGGACGACCAGTATCGAGAAGGGGCCACGGTGAGCGAGACCAGGGGGCAGCGGACCACCGCCGACTCGGGCGGTGGCGGGGCCGAGCGGCCGAGCGGGATCCTGATGGGCCGGCCTTTCGGGGTGCCGGTGTACGTGACACCGTCCTGGTTCGTGATCGCCGCGCTGATCACCTGGCTGTTCGGCGGCCAGCTGGCCGACGTGCTGCCCGAGCTCGGCGGCACCCGGTACCTGGTCTCGCTCTCCTTCGCCGTCGCCTTCTACGCCTCCGTCCTGGTGCACGAGCTGGCCCACACCGTGGTCGCCCTGCGCTACCGGCTCGGGGTGCGGCGGATCCAGCTGCAGTTCTTCGGCGGCGTCTCCGAGATCGAGAACGAGGCCGAGACACCGTTCCGCGAGTTCTGGCTGGCCTTCGTCGGCCCGCTGCTCTCGCTGCTGCTCGGCGGCGTCTTCTACCTCGCGCTGCGGGCCGTGGAGCCGGCCACCGTGCCCGGGGTGCTGCTGGCCGGGCTGATGATCTCCAACCTGGTGGTGGCCGCCTTCAACCTGCTGCCCGGCATGCCGCTGGACGGCGGCCGGATGCTGCGCGCCGTGGTCTGGGGCCTCACCGGCCGCCCGATGGCCGGCACCGTCGCGGCCGCCTGGGCCGGCCGGGCACTGGCCCTGGTGGTGCTGTTCGGCCTGCCGGCCGTCTCCGCCGCCCGCGGCGGCCCGGGCCGCACCACCACCGACAGCCTGATCGACGCCGTGCTCTCCGCCGTGCTCGCCGTGATCATCTGGAACGGCGCCTCCGGCAGCCTGCGCAACGCCCGGCTGCGCGAGGCGCTGCCGGGCCTGCGGCTGCGCGAGCTGGCCCGCCGGGTGGTCGAGGTGCCCGCCGACACGCCGCTGGGCGAGGCACTGCGCCGGGCGACGGAGGCGCAGGCCGGCGCGCTGGTGGTGGTGGACGGCGCGGGTGAGCCCACCGGGCTGGTCAAGGAGGCCTCCGTCACCGCCGTACCCGAGCACCGCCGCCCGTGGGTGGCCGTCGGCGCGCTGGCCCGCTCGCTCGAGCCGGGCCTGCGCCTGGACCTCGACCTGACCGGCGAACAGCTGCTGACCGCCCTGCGGCGCACCCCCGCCAGCGAGTACCTGGTGGTCCGCCCGGACGGCACGGTGTACGGGGTGCTGGCCCTCGCGGACCTCGAGCGGCGGCTCACCGCGGCCGTCTCCGGCCGGGCGCAGCGGCCCTGAGCGGGGGCGCTGGTCAGGGGAGTGCGCCGCTTCCCCTAAGATTGTCCGCATGTCCGAACCGACCGGTGCCACCCGCCGACGCGGGCCCTTCCAGGTCGGGGACCAGGTCCAGCTGACCGACCCCAAGGGCCGCCACTACACGTTCACGCTCCAGGCCGGGAACCAGTTCCACACCCACAAGGGTGCGTTCCCGCACGACGAGCTGATCGGCGCTCCTGAGGGCACTGTCGTGCGCACCACGGGCAACGTCCCGTACCTCGCGCTGCGCCCCCTGCTCCCCGACTACGTCCTGTCCATGCCGCGCGGCGCCGCCGTGATCTACCCCAAGGACGCGGGGCAGATCCTGGCGATGGCCGACATCTTCGCGGGCGCCCGCGTGATCGAGGCGGGGGTGGGCTCCGGCGCGCTCTCCACCTACCTGCTGCGCGCCGTCGGAGACACCGGTCTGCTGGCCTCCTACGAGCGCCGCCAGGACTTCGCCGACATCGCCAAGGGCAACGTCGAGCGCTACTTCGGCGGCCCCCACCCGGCCTGGAAGCTCACCGTGGGCGACCTCCAGGACAACCTGGTGGAGACCGAGGTGGACCGCGTCATCCTCGACATGCTCGCCCCCTGGGAGTGCCTGGACGTCGCCTCCAAGGCGCTCGTCCCCGGCGGCCTGATCTGCTGCTACGTGGCCACCACCACGCAGCTCTCGCGCACCGTCGAGGCGCTGCGCGAGCACGGCACGTTCACCGAGCCGCAGTCCTGGGAGACGATGGTCCGCACCTGGCACGTGGAGGGCCTGGCCGTCCGCCCGGACCACCGCATGATCGGGCACACCGGCTTCCTGCTCACCTCCCGCCGCCTGGCCGACGGTGTCGAGCCGCCGCTGCGCCGCCGCCGCCCGGCGAAGGGCTCCTACGGCGAGGACTACGAGAACTCGCCCGAGCGCAGCCTGGCCGAGCGCGTCGCGGCCCGCCGCGAGGCGGCCGGAGCCGAGGACGCGACCGCCGAGTAGGGCACGTACGACACTTGAAGGGCCGGGCATGGCGCCCGGCCCTTCGTCATGTCCACCCGGGTACGGATGGTTTCGGGTGATGTGGGACGATGCTCGCTCACGTCACGCCCACCGTGGAGGGATCGCCTGGTGGAAGATCCGAGCCTGCCCGCGCACACCCGGCCCCGGCCGAAGCACTGGGCCCTGGTCGCGGCGGCCTGTGCCGCCGTGGTCGCCGCCGCGCTGGCGGCCGCTCCCGCCGCCGGCCGCACCGTGCCCGCCGGAGCCGCCCCCAAGGCGCTGCCGACGCAGAGCGCACCCGATCCCGCAAAGGCTCAACTTCCCCTTGACTGCGGGCCGTTCCCGGTCACCGTCAGCCTCAGCTTCAGCGCCCTGCTCGACGGCACCCCGAGCACCGTGGCCGCCGCCCACTGCGCGGCCCCCAACGGCACGCCCAGCGACGGCGTCTTCCTGCTCGGCCCCGGCCCCACCGTCCGGGCCACCCTGCTGCACGAGAGCGACGGCCTCACCGTCACGGCCCTCAGACTGCGCTCGGACGGCACCGTGACCGGCACCGCCCGCGGCTACTCCGGTGACGACGTCCCCCGCGCCTTCCCGGACCTGGTCCTGAGCCTGGCCTGGAGCCGCAGCGGGACCGGCTGGAACCTGACGAAGACTCCCGTGAACATCAGTCAGTAGGCAGAACCCAGGGGCCTCGCGGCCCCTGGACAGGTGGTCAGTCGGCGTCGGGGCCGTAGACCTCGACGCCGTCGGCGGCCCGGCGGACGTGGATGCACTCGCCGGGGCAGTCCTTCACCGAGTCCACCACGTCCTGAAGGATCGTCAGCGGCACCCGGACCGTCTCGCCCGGCTGTTGCCGCAGCTCGTCGTCCTCGCCCTTGACGTACGCGAGGCCGTCGATGTCGAGCTCGAAGACTTCGGGTGCGTACTGGACGCAGATGCCGTCCCCCGTACAGAGGTCCTGATCGATCCAGACCTCCAGAGCCTCGCTGCTCATGTCCCCTGCCGTTCCTCGGTCACGATTCGGGTATTGCTCGACCGACCATACATCTGGCCCGCTTTGACTGTTGAACGGTGGGTATGAACTGGCGCAGGGGAAGCGATTTCGGACACGCCGTTCGGCAATCTGATCAAGGCGCGTTTACGAGGGCCTGCGTCCAGGTAGGGTCTGGAAGCGTCCAGCTCCCCAGGAGGAGGTGAGGACCGTGGCAGCCCACGATGACGACTACACCCGCAGCACCGGTAAGCCCGCTCGTGGTTCCGACGAGGCAGCACAGCTCTCGTACCTCGAGCAGGAGATCGCCGTCCTGCGCCGCAAGCTCGCCGACTCGCCCCGCAGCTCAAGGGTTCTTGAGGAGCGTGTGGCCGAGCTGCAGACCAACCTGGCCGGTGTGACGGCCCAGAACGAACGGCTCGTCGCCACCTTGCGCGAGGCCCGCGACCAGATCGTGGCCCTCAAGGAAGAGGTGGACCGGCTGGCCCAGCCCCCGGCGGGGTTCGGCACCTTCCTCAGCGCCAACGAGGACGGCACCGCCGACATCTTCACCGGCGGCCGAAAGCTCCGCGTCAACGTCAGCCCCAGTGTCGATCTCGACGACCTCTGCCGTGGGCAGGAGGTGATGCTCAACGAGGCCCTCAACATCGTGGACGCAATGGCCTTCGAGAGCATCGGCGACATCGTCACCCTCAAGGAGGTCCTGGAGGACGGCGAGCGCGCTCTCGTCACCGGGCACACCGACGAGGAGCGGGTGGTCCGGCTCGCCGAGCCGCTCCGCGAGCTGACCCTTCGCCCCGGCGACGCCCTGCTGCTCGAACCCCGCTCGGGGTACGTGTACGAGGTGGTGCCGAAGTCGGAGGTCGAGGACCTGGTCCTCGAGGAGGTCCCGGACATCGACTACCGGCAGATCGGCGGTCTGGCCAACCAGATCGAGCAGATCCGCGACGCGGTCGAGCTGCCGTACCTGCACGCCGACCTCTTCAAGGAGTACGAGCTGCGCCCGCCCAAGGGCGTCCTGCTCTACGGCCCGCCCGGCTGCGGCAAGACGCTGATCGCCAAGGCGGTGGCCAACTCGCTCGCGAAGAAGGTCGCCGAGGTGACCGGCCGGCCGCAGGGCAAGAGCTACTTCCTGAACATCAAGGGCCCCGAGCTGCTCAACAAGTACGTCGGCGAGACCGAGCGGCAGATCCGCCTGGTCTTCCAGCGTGCGCGTGAGAAGGCCAGCGAGGGCACGCCCGTGATCGTCTTCTTCGACGAGATGGAGTCGCTCTTCCGCACCCGTGGCTCCGGGGTCAGCTCGGACGTGGAGAACACCATCGTCCCCCAGCTGCTCGCCGAGATCGACGGTGTGGAGGGCCTGGAGAACGTCATCGTGATCGGCGCCTCGAACCGCGAGGACATGATCGACCCGGCGATCCTGCGGCCCGGCCGCCTCGACGTGAAGATCAAGATCGAGCGCCCGGACGCCGAGGCCGCGAAGGACATCTTCTCCAAGTACCTCAAGAACTCGCTGCCCTTCCACCCGGACGACCTCAAGGAGCACGACGGCTCCGTCGAGGTCACGGTCGGGGCGATGATCCAGTCCGTGGTCGAGCGGATGTACGGCGAGACCGAGGAGAACCGCTTCCTGGAGGTCACCTACGCCAACGGTGACAAGGAGGTCCTGTACTTCAAGGACTTCAACTCCGGCGCCATGATCCAGAACATCGTGGACCGGGCCAAGAAGATGGCGATCAAGGACTTCCTCGACCACGGCCAGCGCGGCCTGCGCGTCTCCCACCTGCTCGCCGCCTGCGTGGACGAGTTCAAGGAGAACGAGGACCTGCCCAACACCACCAACCCGGACGACTGGGCCCGCATCTCCGGCAAGAAGGGCGAGCGGATCGTCTTCATCCGCACCCTGGTCACCGGCAAGCAGGGCGCCGAGTCCGGCCGCTCCATCGACACTGTCGCCAACACGGGGCAGTACCTGTAGTACCGGTACCACGCGTACGAGCTGTCCTCACCCACCGTCCGGCTGCGGGGCCCACGGGCTCCGCAGCCGGACGGCGCGTCTGGGCGCGGCTCGCGCGCCACGGAGCACCATTGGTACGTCAGCGACGGGCCCGGCGGGGGCCCGGCGCAGGGCAAGGAGGGCCGCATGACCGTACGGCGCGTGATGGGGATCGAGACGGAGTACGGGATCTCCGTCCCCGGGCACCCCAACGCCAACGCCATGCTCACCTCGTCCCAGATCGTCAACGCGTACGCGGCGGCGATGCACCGGGCGCGGCGGGCTCGCTGGGACTTCGAGGAGGAGAACCCGCTCCGGGACGCGCGGGGCTTCGACCTCGCCCGGGACGTGGCGGACGCCAGCCAGCTCACCGACGAGGACATCGGCCTCGCCAACATCATCCTCACCAACGGGGCCCGGTTCTACGTCGACCACGCCCACCCCGAGTACTCCTCGCCCGAGGTGACCAACCCGCGCGACGCGGTGCTCTGGGACAAGGCCGGCGAGCGGATCATGGCCGAGGCGGCGGCCCGCGCGCTCGAGCTGCCCAACGGCCAGAAGATCAACCTGTACAAGAACAACACGGACAACAAGGGCGCCTCCTACGGCACCCACGAGAACTACCTGATGCAGCGGGCCACCCCGTTCGCCGACATCGTCCGCCACCTGACCCCGTTCTTCGTCTCCCGCCAGGTGGTCACCGGCGCCGGCCGGGTCGGGATCGGGCAGGACGGCGCGGCCGACGGCTTCCAGCTGAGCCAGCGGGCCGACTTCTTCGAGGTCGAGGTCGGGCTGGAGACCACCCTCAAGCGCCCGATCATCAACACCCGGGACGAGCCGCACGCGGACGCCGACAAGTACCGCCGGCTGCACGTGATCATCGGTGACGCCAACCTCTCGGAGATCTCCACCTACCTCAAGCTGGGCACCACCTCGCTCGTCCTGGCGATGATCGAGGAGGCCTTCATCGCGGTGGACCTCGCGGTGGACCAGCCCGTGCGCACCCTGCACCGGATCTCCCACGACCCCTCGCTCACCCACCTGATCACCCTGCGCAGCGGCCGCCGGCTGACCGCCGTCCAGCTGCAGATGGAGTACTACGAGCTGGCCCGCAAGTACGTCGAGGACCGCTGGGGCCAGGACGCCGACGAGCAGACCCTGGACGTGCTGGCCCGCTGGGAGGACGTGCTCGGCCGCCTCGAGCGGGACCCGATGAGCCTGTCCAAGCAGCTGGACTGGGTCGCCAAGAAGGAGCTGCTCGAGGGCTACCGCCAGCGCGACGGCCTGGACTGGGACAACTCCCGGCTGCACCTGGTGGACCTGCAGTACAGCGACGTCCGGGCCGACAAGGGCCTGTACAACCGGCTGGTGGCCCGGGGCCGGTTCGAGCGGCTGGTCACTGAGGAGGAGGTGCAGCGGGCGATCGGCAAGCCGCCGGAGGACACCCGGGCGTACTTCCGCGGCCGCTGCCTGGAGCAGTACGCCGAGCACGTCGCCGCGGCTTCCTGGGACTCGGTCATCTTCGACCTGCCCGGCCGGGACTCGCTGCAGCGGGTGCCCACCCTGGAGCCGCTGCGCGGCACCCGCAACCACGTCAAGGAACTGCTCGACCGCTGCCGCACGGCGGAGGACCTGGTCCGGGTCCTGTCGGGCGGAAACTAAATCTCTCGGTAACCTTCAGGTCACCCAGGGGTGAATGGTTCCGAGGTGGGAATCATTTGGGGGAGTGCGGAGCGTTCTACTGGAACTACGGGCGATCCGCGCTCGCGGTGTATAGGGTCTGAGGCAGTGCCGAGCGAGAGTCGAGCGGGGTGAGGGAAATGGCGAGCAAGGACACCGGTGGCGGCCAGCAGCGGGCGAACCGCTCCTCCGAGGAGGTCGAGGAGCAGGCTGCGGAAGCCCAGCAGTCCGATGACCTCAAGGAGCGCCAGGAAAAGCTGAGCGACGACGTCGACGCGGTCCTGGACGAAATCGACGACGTCCTGGAGACGAATGCCGAGGACTTCGTGCGGCAGTTTGTCCAGAAGGGCGGGCAGTAACCCGATTGCCCGATTACACAATCGGGTAGAGGGTATTTCCTTCGTTCGCGCGCGGCCTTTGTGCCGCGCGCGAACGCACACATCCGGACGGCCCGCGAGGGTTGGCGGGCCGCGCCGACCGGGTAAGGTCCGGGGCATCCGTAGTTGATCTACGCAGCAGATCCACCTGGAGGGAATCGAGTGGAAGCCATGACTGGTGGCACCGGGCGTCTACCGGCTGCCTTCCTGACCCCCGGGTCCTCGTCGTTCATCGACTTCCTGGCCCAGCACCAGCCCGAGCTCATCCCCGGCCGCCGCGCCCTGCCCGAGGGGATGACCATCGAGGCCCCGCACGGCACCACCATCGTCTCGGCCGTGTTCGACGGCGGCGTGGTGCTGGCCGGTGACCGCCGGGCCACCATGGGCAACGTGATCGCCCAGCGCGACATCGAGAAGGTCTTCCCGGCCGACGAGTACAGCGCCGTCGGCATCGCCGGCACCGCCGGCCTCGCGGTCGAGATGGTGCGCCTGTTCCAACTGGAGCTGGAGCACTACGAGAAGATCGAGGGCACCGTCCTCTCGCTCGAGGGCAAGGCCAACCGGCTCACCACGATGATCCGCGGCAACCTCGGGATGGCCATGCAGGGCCTGGCCGTCGTCCCGATGTTCGCCGGCTACGACCTCGACCTCGGCCGGGGCCGGATCTTCACCTACGACGTCACGGGCGGCCGCTCCGAGGAGCGCGGCTTCGCCGCCACCGGCTCCGGCTCGGTCTTCGCCCGGGGCTCGATGAAGAAGCTCTACCGCGACGGGCTCAGCCCGGAGCAGGCCGCCACCCTGGTCGTCCAGGCGCTCTACGACGCCGCCGACGACGACTCGGCCACCGGCGGGCCCGACCTCGCCCGCAAGATCTTCCCGATCGTCTCGGTCATCACCGAGGACGGCTTCCGGCGGCTGGAGGAGAGCGAGGTCTCCGCCATCGCGCACTCGATCACCGACCAGCGCCTGGAGCACCCCGACGGCCCCCAGGCCCCCCTCCTCTAGTCCGCCCCTCCTACAGAAAAGGGAGATGACCGCCGGTGTCCACACCGTTCTACGTCTCGCCCCAGCAGGCCATGGCGGACCGCGCGGAGTACGCCCGCAAGGGCATCGCCCGTGGCCGCAGCGTGGTCGTGCTCACCTACGAGGACGGCATCGTCTTCGTCGCCGAGAACACCTCGCGCGCCCTGCACAAGGTCTCCGAGATCTACGACCAGATCGCCTTCGCGGCCGTCGGCCGCTACAACGAGTTCGAGAACCTGCGCATCGGCGGCGTCCGCTACGCCGACCTGCGCGGCTACTCCTACGACCGGGCCGACGTGACGGCCCGTGGGCTGGCCAACGTCTACGCGCAGACGCTCGGCACCATCTTCTCCTCGGTCGGCGAGAAGCCGTACGAGGTCGAGCTGGTGGTCGCCGAGACCGGCCGCACCCCCGAGGACGACCAGATCTACCGGCTCACCCCGGACGGCTCGGTCGTCGACGAGAAGAACACCGTGGTGGTCGGCGGCAACGCCGACTCCATCGGCTCCTACCTGGGCCAGCGCCACCGCACCGGGATGACGCTCGCCGAGGCCCTCAAGCTCGCCGTCGACGGTCTCGCCAGGGACCCGAACGGCGGCACCGCGCGCACCCTGACGACCGATCAGCTGGAGGTCGCGGTCCTCGACCGCACCCGCCCCCAGAAGCGGAAGTTCAAGCGCGTGCTGGGGGCTCAGCTGACCCGCCTGCTCGAAGGCGGGGCGAACGACGCGGCCACGGATTCCGACGACCCGGATGTGGGTGACCTGCCGGAATAACGCGTGCCGTCCTGGGTGTCGGACGGGGCCGGCCGGTTTCAGCCGGCCCCCAGCAGAGAAAAGATGCCATATGGACCGCCGAATTTTCGGGCTGGAGAACGAGTACGGCGTCACCTGCACGTTCCGGGGGCAGCGACGGCTGTCCCCGGACGAGGTGGCCCGCTACCTCTTCCGCCGCGTAGTCTCCTGGGGCCGTAGCAGCAACGTGTTCCTCCGCAACGGCGCCCGCCTGTACCTCGACGTCGGTTCGCACCCCGAGTACGCCACGCCCGAGTGCGATGACGTGACGGAGCTGGTGACGCACGACAAGGCGGGCGAGCGGATCCTCGAAGGCCTGCTCGTGGACGCCGAACGGCGCCTGCACGAGGAGGGCATCGCCGGTGACGTCTACCTCTTCAAGAACAACACCGACTCCGCCGGGAACTCCTACGGCTGCCACGAGAACTACTGCGTGGCCCGGCACGGCGAGTTCTCCCGGCTGGCCGACGTGCTCATCCCCTTCCTGGTCACCCGGCAGCTGATCTGCGGCGCCGGCAAGGTGCTGCAGACCCCGCGCGGCGCGGTCTTCTGCGTCAGCCAGCGGGCCGAGCACATCTGGGAGGGCGTCAGCTCCGCCACCACCCGCTCCCGGCCCATCATCAACACCCGCGACGAGCCGCACGCCGACGCCGAGCGCTACCGGCGCCTGCACGTCATCGTCGGCGACTCCAACATGTCGGAGACCACCACCCTGCTCAAGGTCGGCGCCACCGACCTGGTGCTGCGCCTGATCGAGGCCGGCGTGGTGATGCGCGACCTGACGCTGGAGAACCCGATCCGGGCGATCCGCGAGGTCAGCCACGACCTCACCGGCACGCACCAGGTCCGCCTGGCCAACGGCCGGGAGGCCAGCGCGCTGGACATCCAGGAGGAGTACTACACCAAGGCGCTCGAGTTCGCCGACCGCAAGGGCATCAACGAGGGCACGGTGGGCCGGGTCCTCGACCTCTGGGGCCGCACCCTCGAGGCGGTCCGCACCGAGGACCTCGCGAAGGTGGCCACCGAGATCGACTGGATCATGAAGTACAAGCTGATCGAGCGGTACCGGGCCAAGCACGACATGACGATGTCCAACCCGCGGATCGCCCAGATCGACCTCGCGTACCACGACATCCACCGCCGCCGCGGCCTGTTCTACCTCCTGCAGGCCAAGGGCCAGGCCCAGCGGGTCACCACCGACCTCAAGACCTTCCAGGCCAAGTCGGTGCCCCCGCAGACCACCCGGGCGCGCCTGCGCGGCGACTTCATCCGGCGGGCGCAGGAGCAGCGCCGGGACTTCACCGTCGACTGGGTGCACCTGAAGCTGAACGACCAGGCCCAGCGGACGGTGCTCTGCAAGGACCCGTTCCGCTCGGTGGACGAGCGGGTGGAGAAGCTGATCGCCGGGATGTGACCGACCAGGTGGGGGGGGGGGGGGGGCCCCCCCCCCCCCCCGGGGCCCCCCCCCCCCCGGGGGGGGGAAGGGGGAGAGTGGGGCGGGGGAACACCCCCCGC
>NZ_JBEOWY010000035.1:0-65305 GCF_040296285.1 Kitasatospora sp. NPDC002227 | reverse complement strand
GGTGTCCACGCTTATCGCCGGGTTGTGCCCCCCCGGGGGGGCGGGGTGCACTGCACCCGGCCCACCTGCGTGTCGCCGCCCCATTCGGTGACGAATCGGGTCATAGGCTGACGGTCAAGCACCGACCGACAGTTAGGACCGCCGTGCGTCGCCTCGCCGGGCTGCTCGCCGTACTGCCTCTCGTCCTGCTCGCCGCCTGCAGCAGCGGCTCCTCCTCCTCGGCGGGCGCCTCGCCCTCGGGCACCTCCTCGGCCTCGGCGCCGGCGGTGCCGACCCCGGTCGCCTCGGCCTCCCCGATGCCCACCGTGGCGGGGGACTTCGGCACCAAGGCCGCCATCACCGTGCCGTCCGGGCAGCCGAGCGGGCAGTTCGTGGTGCACACGGTGAGCGAGGGGGACGGCCCGGCGGTGGCCAAGGGCGACTGGGTGACGGTCAACTACACGGCCAAGGACTGGACCACCGGCAAGGACGTCTCCAGCTCCTACGACTCCGGCCAGAAGCCGCAGCTCTACCAGGCGAGCGGCGGCGAGCTGGTGGCCGCCTTCGACCAGAGCGTGCTCGGCAAGAAGGTCGGCAGCCGCCTGCTGGTGGTGGCGCCCCCGGCGGCGGCCTTCGGCGGCCAGGGCAACAGCAGCCTGGGGGTGGGTGCGACGGACACGGTGGTCTTCGTGCTCGACCTCATGGAGGGCGTCCCGCAGGACTCGAGCGTCACCGGCGCCATGACCCAGCCCCCGGCCACCTCCCCCCAGGTCAAGGACAACGGAAAGGCCGCCCCGACCATCACCGTCCCGGCCGGCCCGCCCGCCCCGCCGGCCGACCTGCAGAAGTACGTCCTGGTCAGGGGCGACGGCAAGCCGGTGACCGCCGGCCAGCAGCTGATCGTCCAGTACACCGGCGTCCTGTGGGCCAACGGCCAGCAGTTCGACTCCTCCTGGAGCCACGGCGGCGCCCAGCGCATGCAGATCGGCGCCGGCCAGCTGATCAAGGGCTGGGACGAGGGCCTGGTCGGCCAGAGCGTCGGCAGCCGCGTCGAACTCGTCGTCCCACCCGCCCTCGGCTACGGCGACAAGGCCCAGTCCGCCGTCCCGGCGAACTCCACCCTGGTCTTCGTGATCGACATCCTGGAGGCCGTCTGAGAGGCTTGCCGACCACACCTCTCATGTGCACCTGACATACTGGCGCGGCTCAGCACTGTGGTAAGTGCCGACGGGGCTCCGGTGAGGGTGCCGCACGGCCGGATGGATGGGGAGTCATGTCTGATAAAACGTCGAGCCCGGGCGATCCCGGTACCGTGAGCGGTGCCGTCGCCGGTGACCCGGCCGCCTCGCGGCCCGGCGGGCCGTTGGCGGGCGAGGGCGAGTCGATCGTCGTTCCGCCGGAGATGCTCAAGCAGCAGGCGGGCTGGGGCGGTACTCCGGTGGAGCCGCGGGAGCCGGCCAAGGAGGAGGAGCCGCAGGTCTTCGCCTCCACGGTGCGCCGCCAGGACCTCTCCGAGGCGGGGTACGACGAGAACCCGCCCGGTGCGGGCAAGCTCGGTGTGATCCTCGGCACGGTGCTGGCCCTGCTGCTGGTCGGCAGCGGCGTCACGCTGTACATGGTGAACCGGCCGGACTCCGGCTCGAAGACCAAGGCCGCAGACTCGGCCCCGAGCACCCCCGCGGCCCCCACCCAGGACCCGGTGCCGCCGATCAAGGACAGCGCCAAGGTGCTCCCGACCGTCACCGGTGACTTCGGCAAGAAGCCGGCCATCGAGGTGCCGAAGGACGCGCCCGAGGGCACCTTCGTGGTCAAGCAGCTGAGCGAGGGCGACGGCCCCAAGGTCAACAAGAACGACTGGGTCTCGGTCGACTTCGCGGCCAAGGACTGGGCCACCGGCAAGGACATCGCCGGTTCGTACGACAACGGCAAGCCGCAGCTCTACCAGGCCGGCTCCGGCAAGCTCATCCCCGCGCTGGACAGCGTGGTCACCGGCCACAAGGCCGGCAGCCGCCTGCTCGTGGTGGCGCCCCCGGCGGCCGCCTTCGGCGCCCAGGGCAACAGCGGCATGGGTGTCGGCGCGAAGGACAACCTGGTCTTCGTGATCGACGTCCGCCAGGCCACCGCGCCGGACGCCACCGTCCAGGGCGAGATGACCGACCCGCCGTCCGACTTCCCCAAGGTGAAGGACAACGGCAAGAAGGCCGCCGAGATCACCCCCGTGCCCGGCTCGGCCGACCCGACGGACCTCAAGTCGGCGGTCCTGATCCAGGGCAAGGGCAAGAAGGTCGAGTCCGGCGAGAAGGTCGTCGTCCAGTACACCGGCGCGCTGTACAAGGACGGCAAGAAGTTCGACTCCTCGCTCGACCGCGGCCAGGCGTTCAGCTTCGTCACCGGTGGCGGCAGCGTCATCGAGGGCTGGGACAAGGGCATCGTCGGCCAGACCGTCGGCAGCCGGATCGAGCTGGTCATCCCGGCGAAGCTCGGCTACAAGGACCAGGCCTCCGGCCCGATCCCGGCCAACTCGACGCTGGTGTTCGTGGTGGACATCCTCGATGCGGGCGTGGGGTCGGCGGACAGCTAGCCTTAGCGCTGGCAGTACACCCGAACCGAGAGAAGAGTTTCGTGACTCAGAAGACCAAGCCCGAGATCGACTTCCCGGGTGGCGAGGCCCCGGCCGAGCTCCAGATCCGCGACATCGTCGTCGGTGACGGCGCCGAGGCCAAGCCGGGTGCCATGGTCGAGGTCCACTACGTCGGTGTCACCTTCGCCTCCGGCGAGGAGTTCGACGCTTCGTGGAACCGTGGCCAGACCTTCCGCTTCCCGCTGGGCGGCGGCCGGGTCATCAAGGGCTGGGACCAGGGCGTCGCGGGCATGAAGGTCGGCGGCCGTCGCGAGCTGGTCATCCCGCCGCACCTGGCGTACGGCAACCAGTCGCCGAGCCCGCTCATCCCGGCCGGCTCCACCCTGATCTTCGTGGTGGACCTGCTGGGCGTCTGAGCCAGGCTCAGCCCGAGGGCCGCATCCCGCTCCGGCGGGGTGCGGCCCTCGCCTTTTCGGCCCGGCTTTCCCCCGCCCGGCCGCTACCGGTACGGTCGGGTCCGGCCGGGCGATCACCCCGGTACCCTGCGTGAGCTGTACGGAAAGGTCTGCGATGGCGATCGCCAAGGCGGAGCGGCTGATGAACCTCGCCCTGTGCCTGATGAACACCAGACGGCCGCTCTCCAAGAAGGAGCTGCGCGAGTCTGTCGAGGCGTACCGGGAGGCCTGGCAGCAGGGCAGCGAGGACGCCTTCAACCGGATGTTCGAGCGGGACAAGGACGACCTGCGCGAGCTCGGCCTGATCATCGACGTGGACGAGAACGCCCTCGACGGCGAGGTCGGCTACCTGGCCCGGCGCGACCGCAACCGGCTGCCCGAGATCGCCCTGGACGCCGAGGAGGCCGCCGCGCTGACGCTGGCCGCCCGGGTCTGGCAGCAGGCCAAGATGTCCGGCGCCGCCAGCGGCGCCCTGCAGAAGCTGCGCGCCGCCGGGGTGCCGTTCACCGAGGACGCCGAGCACAGTGCGCTGCAGCCGCGCATCCCGGCCCGCGAGGCCGCCTTCGAGCCGCTCCTTGTCGCCGCCCGCGACCGCCGGCCCGTCACCTTCGAGTACCGCAAGGCCGGCGCCGCCGCGCCCGAGCAGCGCGCCGTCGAGCCCTGGGCGCTGGAGTGCTGGCGCGGCCACTGGTACCTGGCCGGCTGGGACCGCGACCGGGAGGCCGCCCGGGTCTTCCGGCTGAGCCGGATCACCGGCAAGGTGCGCTCCCGGGCCGGTAAGTTCACCGGCGAGGTGCCGGGCCACGTGGACGTCCGCGCCGTGGTCGCCCGCTTCGCCGGCGAGGGCGCCACCGCCACCGCCACCGTGCGGGTGCGCCGCGAGGCCGGCTTCCCGTTGCGCACCAAGGCGATCAGCCTGACCCCGGCCGGGCCGGACTGGGACGAACTGGAGATCCCCTACGGCAACGGCCTGGGGGCCGACCTGGCCGAGTTCGGGCCCGACCTCGTGGTGCTCGCGCCCGAGGAGCTGCGGGCGGATGTCATCGACCGGCTGCGCGCTGTCGCCGGCCTCGGCGTGGGGGAGTGACCATGAGCAACGCGATCGACCAGACCCGGCGGATGCTCTCGCTGGTCACCTACCTGCGCGAGCGCCCCGGCGCCGAGGTGGCCGAGGTGGCCCGCGCCTTCGGCATCAGCGAGCGCGAGCTGATCGACGACCTGAACGTGCTGCCGATGTGCGGCACCAGCTTCCGCGGCGGCGACCTGCTCGACATCGACACCGACGGCGAGCGGATCTGGTGGCACAACGTGGACGACGTGGCGCAGCCGCTGCGCCTGGCCGCCGACGAGGCCACCGCCCTCCTGGTGGCCGCCCGCGCGGTGGCCGGTCTGCCGGGCCTGCGCGAGCGGGACCGCCAGGCGCTCACCCGCGCCGTCACCAAGATCGAGAACGCGGCCGGCGAGAGCGCCGACGCCTCCGCCCGGGTCGGCGTGACCTTCGAGGCCGAGGGCCAGGTCTTCGCCGACATCGACCGCGCGCTCAGCGAGGGCCGGCTGATCTGGCTGCGCTACTACTCGCACGGGCGCGGCGGCATGACCGAGCGCGAGGTGGACCCGATCCGCCTGGTCACCGAGGGCCACACCTACCTGGAGGGGTGGTGCCGGGTCTCCGAGGACCGGCGCCTGTTCCGCCTGGACCGGGTGGCCGAGATCAAGGTGCTGGACGAGCCGGCCGACCCGCCGCGCCTGGAGCCGCGCGACCTCTCGGCCGGTCTGGTCAACCCGGCCGCCGACGACCCCGAGGTCGTGGTCGAGGTCGGCCCGGGCGGGCGCTGGGTGGCCGAGTACTACCCGCACGACCGGGCCGAGGAGCTGCCCGACGGCGGCCTGCGGATCACCCTGCGCAGCGCGGACCCGGCGGGCCTGCGCCCGCTCGCGCTGCGGCTGGGCCGGGACGGGCGGATCGTCGCCCCCGCCGAGCTGGCCGAGCAGGCCCGCAGCGCGGCGCAGGCGGCCCTGGCCGGCTACGGGCTCTGATGGCCACCTCGTTCAAGGTCTACTGCTCGGAGTGCCGGGAGAAGGTCGAGCTGGCCGCCTCGGCCTTCCGGCTGGCCCTCGGGGCGACGGCGGAGCGCACCTTCTACAGCTTCACCTGCCCGGCCTGCGGAGCATCCGTCCGCAAGCCGGCCGGGGAGAAGATCGTCGCCGCGCTGACCGGGGCCGGGGTCAGCACCATGCGGCTCCTGCCGGTCGAAGGGTGAGTGCCGTGAACTGGACCCTGGTCGCCGCCGTACTGCTCTCCACGGCCGGTCTGCTGCTGCTCGGGGTGCTCGGCGCCCGGCTCTGGCTGGACGCCGCCCGGCTGGCCCGGGCGGTGGACGGCGCCTCCCGGGCGCTCGCCGAGGCGGCCGAGGAGATCCCGGTCCGGGGGTGAGGGCGGGCACACTGGGACGTGTAGCCGACGCAGTGGCCAGGTGGCGGTTGCCGCCCGGTCACCGGCACGGGCTACCATCGCCCGCAGTGGGGGAAGCCTGCCCCCGACGGGAAGGTGGTCACTGATGAGGATCTCGCCGATGGCGATCCTGGTGATCCTGGTCTTCGCGGTCCTGCTGTTCGGCGCCAAGAAACTGCCCGAGCTGATGCGGAACCTCGGCAAGTCGGCCCGCATCCTGAAGAGTGAGGCCAAGGCGCTGCGCGAGGACGGCCCGTCCGCGCCACAGCCGCAGGCCGCTCCGGCTCCGAAGGCGGTCAAGTCCGCCCCCGGCGCCCCTGCCTCGGCGGCCCGCCCGGTCGTCGATCCGCAGGACGCTCAACAGAGCTGAGCACCACCAGCTGCCCGCCACCCGGCGGGCACCACCGCACTAGTTGAGGACCGGGGTTGAGCAAGTCGTCGAAAGCGCCCAAGGACCCCGAGGGCAGGATGGCCCTCGCCGACCATCTCCGTGAGCTGCGGAGCCGGTTGGTCAAATCGGTCCTGGCGATCGTGCTGCTCACGATCGTGGCACTGTACTTCCACACGCAGATCGAGACCTTCCTGCTGAAGCCGCTGCCGCAGTGCACGAAGGAGACGTCGAGCGACTTCCACGGTAAGTGTGCCCAGATCTCGAACATCGGCCTCACCACGCCGTTCACCTGGACGCTCAAGGTCGCGCTGACGGCGGCCGTGGTGGCCACGGTGCCGATCTGGCTGTACCAGCTGTGGGCCTTCATCTCGCCCGGTCTGCACAAGCACGAGCGCCGCTACGCGCTGAGCTTCCTGGGCGCCGGCGTGCCGCTGTTCCTGGCGGGTGTGACCTGCGCGTACCTGCTGCTGCCGACCACGGTGCAGGTGCTGATCTCCTTCAGCCCGGACAACACGACGCCGATCCTGCCGCCCGAGGACTACTTCGACATCGCGACGCGGCTGCTGCTCGTCTTCGGCTGCGCCTTCGAGTTCCCGCTGCTGCTGGTGATGCTCAACTTCGCGGGTATGGTGACCGGCAAGCGGCTGCTCGGCTGGTGGCGCGCGATGATCATGGGCATCACGGTCTTCGCGGCCTTCGCGACGCCCAGCACCGACCCGCTCAGCATGCTCGCGCTGGCGGCGCCGATCTGGGGCCTGTACTTCATCGCGGTCGGCATCGCCCTGGTCAACGACCGCCGCCGGGCCCGCCGCAACCCCGACGCCGACCTCGACGACGAGGAGGCCTCGTACGTCGACCTCTCCGTCGACTCGGTCGAGGCGTCCGAGGCCCCGGCCGCGCCGGCGCCCGTCCCGGCGGCCCGGGGTGAGCAGATGGACGACATCACCTGAGAGATGCGGTGAGCACCGAAGGCCCGGGGGAGTGCGATCCTCCGGGCCTTCGGCGTTCACCGGACGTCTGCTTTTACGTGGCCTTGGCAAGTTGACTGCAGTGTGACATATTACTGCCGTGCTCAAGAGATCCCCCCACGATGTCGTGGTGATCGGCGCCGGTGTCGTCGGCGCCGCCTGCGCGTACTACGCGACCCAGGCCGGCCTGTCGGTGGCCGTCGTCGACCGCGGACCGGTCGCGGGCGGGACGACGGGTGCCGGCGAGGGCAACCTGCTGGTGTCGGACAAGGAGCCGGGGCCGGAGCTGACCCTGGCGCTGTACTCGACGCGGCTGTGGCAGGAGCTCGCCGAGGAGCTCGGCGAGCAGGTGGAGTACGAGCCCAAGGGCGGCCTGGTGGTCGCCTCGGGCGAGGCGGGGATGGCTGCCCTGCGGACCTTCGCCGCGCACCAGGCCGAGACCGGCGTGGACTCCGAGGAGATCCCGGGGGAGCGCCTGCGCGAGCTGGAGCCGCACCTGGCCGAGGGGTTGGCCGGCGGCTTCCACTACCCTCAGGACGCGCAGGTGCAGCCGGCTCTGGCCGCCGCCCACCTGCTGCGCGCCGCCCGCCGGGCCGGTGCCGAGGTCTTCCTCGGCGAGGCCGTCACCGCGATCCGGCGGGGCCCCGGCGGCGCCGTCACCGGAGTCACCACCGAGCGCCGCAGCATCGACGCCCCGGCGGTGGTCAACGCCGCCGGCACCTGGGGCGGCGAGCTGGCGAAGCTCGCGGGCGTGCACCTGCCGGTGATGCCCCGGCGCGGCTTCGTCCTGGTCACCGAGCCGCTCCCGCGCGTGGTGCGCCACAAGGTCTACGCCGCCGACTACGTCGCCGACGTGGCCAGCGGCTCGGCCGCGCTGCAGACCTCCGCCGTGGTCGAGGGCACCCCGGCCGGCCCGGTGCTGATCGGGGCCAGCCGGGAGCGGGTCGGCTTCGACCGGACGATGTCCGTCGAGGTGCTGCACCGGCTGGCCGCCAACGCGGTGAAGCTCTTCCCGCTGCTCGCCGAGGTGAGCGTGCAGCGCGCCTACCGGGGCTTCCGCCCGTACCTGCCGGACCACCTGCCGGCGATCGGCGCCGACGCCCGGGTGGCCGGGCTGTACCACGCCTGCGGCCACGAGGGCGCGGGCATCGGCCTGGCCCCCGCCACCGGCCGCCTGATCGCCGCCCAGCTCGCGGGCAAGCAGCCCGAGCTGGACCTCACCCCCTTCAACCCCGACCGATTCACCGAGGAGGCGTCATGAGCAGCGGCCGGCAGACCCCCGCCTCCCTGGTCGGCGCGCGGCCCGAGGCCGCGCACACCATCGAGTTCGACGGCCGCGAGATCCCCGCGCTGCCCGGCCAGTCGATCGCCGCCGCGCTGTGGGCCGAGGGCATCCTGGCCTGGCGCACCACCCGGGCCGGCGGCAAGCCGCGCGGCGCCTTCTGCGGCATCGGTGTCTGCTTCGACTGCCTGGCGACCGTCAACGGGCGGCCCAACCAGCGCACCTGCCTGCTGCCCGCCGAGCCCGGCGACACCGTCACCACCCAGGAGGGCCACGGCCGTGCCGACCTCGCCATCTGAGCCGTACGAGCCCTTCGACCTCGCGGTAGTGGGCGCCGGCCCCGCAGGTCTGGCCGCCGCCGTGACGGCCGCCGAGTTCGGCCTGCGCTGCGCCCTGCTGGACGCGGGCCCGCGCCCGGGCGGCCAGTACTACCGCCACCCCGCGCCGGGCCTGCGGGCCGCGCACCCCGAGAAGCTGCACCACGGCTGGGGCGCCTTCACGGCCCTGTCCGCCCGGCTCGAGCGGCAGACCGGCCTGGGCCGGATCAGCTACCTGACCGAGCACCAGGTCTGGACGGCCGAGCACGGCGAGCTGTGGCGGCTGCACGCCACCACCGGCCCCGGCGCCGAGGGCAAGGCGGTCGTCCCGGCCAGGGCCGTGCTGCTGGCCACGGGCGCGTACGAGCGCCAGCTGCCCTTCCCCGGCTGGACGCTGCCCGGGGTGGTCACCGCCGGTGGCGCGCAGGCCATGCTCAAGGCCGGCCTGGTGCTGCCCGGCAAGCGGATCGTGGTGGCGGGCTCCGGCCCGCTGCTGCTGGCCGCCGCCTCCTCGCTGGTCACCGCCGGGGGACACGTCCCGGCGGTGGTGGAGGCCACCGACTACCTCGGCTACGCGAAGGGGGTCGGCACCCTGCTGGCCAACCCCGCCAAGCTGGTCGAGGGCGCCGAGCACGGCACCAAGCTGCTGCGGCACGGCGTGCGGCTGCGCCGCTCCAGCGCCGTGGTCGAGGCGCACGGCACGGACCGGGTGACCGGCGTGACGATCGCCCGGCTGGACCGCGAGTGGCGGCCCGTCCCCGGCACCGAGCGGTACGTGGAGTGCGACGCGCTCGCCGTCGGCCACGGCCTGGTGCCGCAGATCGAGCTGGCCACCGAGCTGGGCGCCGCGACCCGCGAGCTGCCCGACGGCACGGTGGGCCTGCGGGTGGACCCGGAGCTGCGCACCAGCCTGCCCAGCCTCTGGGCGGCGGGGGAGACCTGCGGGGTCGGCGGCGCGGACCTGGCGATCGCCGAGGGCGAGCTGGCGGCCCACGTGATCGCCGGCCGGGACGTGCCGGGCGCGCTGCGGGCCAAGCAGCAGCGCCGCCGGGCCTTCGCCCGGCTGATGGCCCGCTCGCACCGCCCCGGCCCCGGCTGGCCGGAGTGGCTCACCCCCGAGACGGACGTCTGCCGCTGCGAGGAGGTGCCCGCCGGGCGCATCCGCGAGGCGGTGGAGGATCTGGGTGCGGGCGACGCCCGTACCGTCAAGTTGCTCACCCGGGCCGGGATGGGCTGGTGCCAGGGCCGGATGTGCGGCCCGGCCGTCGCCTGCCTGGCGGGGGAGGCCGGCGCCCGCGCCGACAGCCGCCCGCTGGCCTGCCCCGTCCCGCTGGGTCAGTTGGCCGCCGTTCCGGCCGCTGGGGCGGCGGATGCCGCCGACCCGACAGACTGACCGATCATTCGGACGGTGCAGCCCTCTTGTGGCTGCTCCGCCCGCTACAATAAAATGTCACACCTCACCACAAGGGAGTTGTCCCCGTGTCTCTCGCTTCGCACGAGCCCGCCCGCCCCTGGCGCGGCATCATGGTCGCCACCACGCTGCCCCTGCGTGACGACCTGTCGGTCGACTACGACGCCTACGCCGAGCACGTCCGCTGGCTGATCGACTCCGGCTGCGACGGCGTGGTGCCCAACGGCTCGCTCGGCGAGTACCAGACCCTCACGGCCGAGGAGCGCGCCCGCGTCGTCACCACCGCCGTCGAGGCCGCCGGCGACGGCTCCCGCGTGATGCCCGGCGTCGCAGCCTACGGCAGCGCCGAGTCCCGCCGCTGGGCCGAGCAGGCCGCCGAGGCCGGCGCCGGCTCCGTGCTGCTGCTCCCGCCGAACGCCTACCGCGCCGACCACGCCGCCGTCCGCGCCCACTACGGCGAGGTCGCCAAGGCCGGGCTGCCGATCGTGGCCTACAACAACCCGATCGACACCAAGGTCGACCTCGTCCCCGAGCTGCTCGCGCAGCTGCACGGCGAGGGCTCGATCGTCGCGGTCAAGGAGTTCAGCGGCGACGTCCGCCGGGCGTACGAGATCGCCGAGCTGGCCCCGGGCCTGGACCTGCTGATCGGCGCCGACGACGTCCTCCTGGAGCTGGCGCTGGCCGGCGCCGTCGGCTGGATCGCGGGCTACCCGAACGCGCTGCCCAAGGCCACCGTCAAGCTCTACCAGGCCGCCGTCTCGGGCGACCTGGAGACGGCCCTGCCGCTCTACAAGTCGCTGCACTCGCTGCTGCGCTGGGACTCCAAGACCGAGTTCGTCCAGGCCATCAAGCTCTCGATGGACATCGCCGGCCGCCCCGGCGGTCCGGTCCGCGCCCCGCGCTTCGCGCTCTCCCCGGAGATCGAGAAGGCCGTGCGCGCCGCCACCGAGAAGGCCATCTCCGAGGGCCTGGTCTGACCGTCCCACGGATGAGAGGCCGGCTGCGGGGGCAGCCGGCCCTCCCGTACGCTCCTGAACCTGCCCGATCTACCAGGGGAGACCACCAATGCGCAGCCGTCACGTCTTCCACGCCGTCGACTCGCACACCGAGGGCATGCCGACCCGGGTGATCACCGGCGGCTTCGGCGTCATCCCCGGCGCCACCATGGCCGAGCGCCGGGTGCACTTCCAGGAGCACCTGGACCACTTCCGCACCCTGCTGATGTACGAGCCCCGCGGCCACGCCGCGATGAGCGGCGCCATCCTGCAGCCGCCGACCCGGCCGGACGCCGACTTCGGCGTGCTCTACATCGAGGTCTCGGGCCTGCTGCCGATGTGCGGCCACGGCACGATCGGGGTCGCGACGGTGCTGGTGGAGACCGGCATGGTCGAGGTGGTCGAGCCCGTCACGACGGTGCGGCTGGACACGCCGGCCGGGCTGGTGATCGCGGACGTGCACGTGGAGGGCGGCGCGGCCAAGGCCGTGACCATCCGCAACGTGGCGTCGTACGCGGTGGCGCTGGACCAGAAGATCGAGGTGCCGGGGTACGGGACGGTCAGCTACGACCTCGCGTACGGCGGCAACTTCTACGCGATCCTGCCGCTGGCCGAGTTCGGGCTGCCGTTCGAGCGGGAGCGCAAGCAGGACATCCTGGACGCCGGACTGGCCATGATGGACGCGATCAACGCGACGGCGGCGCGGCCGGTGCACCCCCAGGACCCGTCCATCCACAGCGTGCACCACGTCTACCTCGCGGCCCCCGGCTCGACCGCCGAGCACTCCCGGCACGCGATGGCCATCCACCCCGGCTGGTTCGACCGCTCGCCCTGCGGCACCGGCACCTCCGCGCGGATGGCCCAGTTGCACGCACGCGGAGAGCTGCCGATCGGGCGGGACTTCGTCAACGACTCGTTCATCGGCACCTCCTTCACCGGCCGCCTGGTCGAGGAGACCACCGTCGCCGGTCACCCCGCCGTGATTCCGACCGTCACGGGTCGCGCGTGGGTGACCGGCACGGCGCAGTACTTCCTGGATCCGACCGATCCGTTCCCGGCCGGTTTCCTGCTGTAACTGCTCAGAGCAACCACCTCAGGGGCGCGAGGAACGGCGCGCGCAACCGTGCACCTTCGTAGAGGGCTGGTCGCGCAGTTCCCCGCGCCCCCGGGGTGCTGCCCCACGAAAGTAGATCCCCCTCCCGGAGGCCTCGTCATGACCATCAGCTCGTACAACCCCGCCGACCCGTCCGACCTGGTGGTCTCCGTCGAGACGCCCGGCGCCTTCGGCGTCGAGGCGGCCGTGGAGCGGGCCCGTGCCGCGCAGCAGGCATGGGCCAAGCTGGGCGCGGCCGGCCGCGCCGCCGCGCTGGGCAAGGCCGCCGACGCCGTGGAGGCCCACGCCGAGGAGCTGGCGCAGCTGACCGTGCGGGAGGTCGGCAAGCCGCTGGCCGAAGCGCGGGGCGAGGTGGCCCGGACGGCCGCGATCTGGCGGTACTACGCGCAGGCCCCGTACGCCCCGACCGGGGCCGTGCACGAGCCGGCCGCCGGGGAGGGGCTGCTGCTCACCCGCCGCCGCCCGCACGGGGTGGCCGGGCTGATCACGCCGTGGAACTTCCCGCTCGCCATCCCGGTCTGGAAGGCCGCGCCCGCGCTGGCCGTCGGCAACACCGTCGTCCTCAAGCCGGCTCCCGAGGGCACCGCGTGCGCGCTGCGGATCGCCGAGCTGGCGGGCCTGCCCGAGGGCGTGCTGACCGTGGTCCCCGGCGGGGCCGAGGAGGGCGTGGCGCTGGTGTCGGCCACCGATGTGGTCTCCTTCACCGGCTCCACCGCCGTCGGCCAGGCCGTGATCGCGGCCACCACCGCGCGCGGCATCCCGGTGCAGGCCGAGATGGGCGGCCTGAACGCGGCCGTCGTGCTCCCCGACGCCGACCTCGCCCAGGCGGCCGGCCACCTGGCCGCCGCGATCGCCGGGTACGCGGGCCAGAAGTGCACCGCGACCAGCAGGGTGATCGCCGTCGGCGACGCGTACGAGCCGCTGGCCGAGGCGCTCACCAAGGCGCTGGCCGCCACGGCCGCCGCCGACCCGGCCGAGCCCACCACCGCGTGCGGCCCGGTGATCAACGAGGCCGCGCTGGACCGCCTGACCGGCGCCGTCGACTCCGCCCGCGCGGCCGGGGCCACCGTGCTCACCGGCGGCACCCGGGCCGACCGCCCCGGCTGGTACTTCGAGCCCGCGCTGCTCGAGAACGTCCCCGCCGGGCACCCGCTGCTCGCGGAGGAGTTCTTCGGCCCGGTCGCCGTGCTGCTGCGCGCCGCCGACCTGGACGAGGCGATCGCGATCGCCAACTCCACCCGGCACAGCCTGGCCACCTCGGTGCACACCCGGGACCTGGACACCGCGCTGGCCGCCGCCGACCGGATGGACGCGGGCATGATCCGGGTCAACGCCCCCTCCAGCGGCGTCGACTTCCACCTGCCCTTCGGCGGCTCGAACTCCGCCAGCTACGGCCCGCGCGAGCAGGGCCAGGCCGTGCTCGACTTCTACACCGCCAGCCGCACCGTCACCGTGCTCCCGGCCGGGACGCCCCGATGACGACCGCTCTCAACATCGCCACCGTCGACTACCACACCGCCGGTGAGCCCTTCCGGATCGTCACCTCCGGCCTGCCGCCGATCGTGGGCGACACCGTCGCCGAGCGCCGGGCCATCGCGCTCGGCGCCGGCGGCACCGCCACCGCCCCGCGCCCGAGCGCGCTGGACGACGTGCGCCGCCTGCTCACCCGCGAGCCGCGCGGGCACGCCGGGATGTACGGCGGCTTCGTGGTCGCCCCCGACGACTCGGAGGCGCACTTCGGGGTGTTGTTCTGGCACAAGGACGGCTACTCCACCGCCTGCGGCCACGGCACCATCGCGCTCGGCGCCTGGGCGGTGGACTCCGGTCTGGTCGCCGCCCCCGAGGACGGCGTGGCGTGGGTGCGGATCGACGTCCCGTCGGGGCGGGTGAGCGCCGCCGTGCACCGCTCGCAGGGCCGCACCACGGACGTGACCTTCCGCAACGTCCCCACCGCCGTCAGCGCCCGGGGCCTGAGCGTGGAGACCTCGCGCGGCAAGGTGCGGGTCGACCTCGCGCACTCCGGCGCCTGCTACGCCTCGGTCTCCGCCACCGAGCTCGGCCTCTCCGTGACCACCGAGGACCTGCCCGAGCTCACGGCGGTCGGCCGCGAGATCCGGGCCGCCCTCGCCGAGGAGCCCGCCACCCGGCACGCCACCGACCCCCGGCTCTCCGGCGTCTACGGCGTGATCCTGCACGAGGAGCTGCCGGACACCCTGGCGGGCCCCAACCAGCGCAACGTCACCGTCTTCGCGGACGGCCAGATCGACCGCTCGCCGTGCGGCTCGGGCACCTCCGCCCGGCTCGCCCTGCTGGCCGTCGAGGGGCGGATGGCGCCCGGCGACGTGCTGCGGCACGAGTCGGTCATCGGTACCGTCTTCACCGGCCGCCTGGCCGGCGAGCACCGGGACGGTGTGATCACCGAGGTGACCGGCTCGGCCCACCGCACCGGCGAGCACCGCTTCGTCCTCGATCCGCACGACTCGCTGGGAACGGGATTCCTGCTCTGATGTCTGTCGCCACCCTCCCCCTCACCCTGGGCATGCCGGAGGCCGTCGAGGCCCTCGAGCGCGTCCTGCTCGACGGCCTCGACCCCGAGGAGTGCCCGGCCCGCAGCAACATCCCCGTCCCCGCCGGAGAGCTGCTGCTGATGCCGGCCGCCTCCTCCGCCTACACCGGCGTCAAGATCGCCGGGGTGGTCCCGGCCAACGCCGCCCGCGGACTGCCCCGGATCACCGGCAGCTACCTGCTGCTGGACGGCCCCACCCTCCAGCCGGTGGCGCTGTACGACGGCGCGGCGCTCACCTCCCTGCGCACCCCCGCCGTGACGGCGCTGGCGCTGAAGCACCTCGCGGTGCCGGAGGCGGAGCACCTGGTGCTGTTCGGCGCCGGCCCGCAGGCGTACGGGCACCTGGAGGCGCTGCGCGCGGTGCTGCCGCTGACCAGGCTCACCGTGGTCGGCCGCAGCGCCGAGCCGGCGGCTGCTCTGGTGGCGCACGCCCGGGCGCTCGGTATGGCCGCCGAGGCGGGCACCGCGGCGGACGTCGCGGCGGCCGATCTGGTGGTGTGCTGCACCACGGCCCGGACGCCGCTGTTCGACGGCCGGCTGGTGCCGGACCACGCGGCCGTCGCGGCGGTCGGCTCGCACGAGCCGGTGGCCCGTGAGGTGGACACGGCACTGGTGGTGCGCTCCGCGCGGTACGTTGAGGCGCGGGCGGTCGCACTGCGGGAGGCCGGGGATCTCCTGGTGCCGATCGAGGAGGGGGCGATCCGTAAATCGGACGGCCTTGCTAATCTGTCAGAACTCGTCAACGGCAAGGCAGTTGTGCCGCACGACCGGCCGAGATTCTTCAAGAGTGTCGGGATGGCCTGGCAGGACCTGGCGGTGGCGGCGGCCCAGCAGGAGCTTTACACAATGCATGGAAATGCTCCATAATTGGCGAAACGTGACATTGTACAATGGTGTCCTAAAGACCCCGGAGGAACACCATGGCCGACCTCAAACCTCGCGCCCTCATTTCCGTACAGGAGCGGTTGCGCGACCAGGTCGCCCACGCCCTGCGAGCCGCGCTGATCTCCGGTGAGCTGCGCCCGGGGGTCGTCTACTCGGCCCCCGCGCTGGCCGCCGACTTCGGCGTCTCCGCCACGCCCGTCCGCGAGGCGATGCTCGACCTGGCCCGGGAGGGCCTGGTCGAGGCGGTGCGCAACAAGGGCTTCCGGGTCACCGAGCTGACCGAGCGGGACCTCGACGACTACACCGAGATCCGGGCCCTGATCGAGGTCCCGACCGTCGTCCAGGTCACCCGGACGGCCACCGCCGAGCAGCTGGAGGCCCTGCGCCCGCAGGCCCAGGCGATCGTCGCGGCCGCCCGCAAGCACGACCTGATCGGGTACCTGGAGTCGGACCGCCAGTTCCACCTCGACCTGCTCGCGCTGGCCGGCAACGCCCGCCTGGTCGAGACGGTGGGCGACCTGCGCAAGCGCTCCCGCCTCTACGGCCTGAACCGGCTCGACCAGCGCGGCGAGCTGGTCTCCTCGGCCGAGGAGCACCTGGAGCTGCTCGACCTGATGCTCGCCGGGGACACCGACGCCGTCGAGGCCTGCATGAAGCGCCACCTCGGCCACATCCGCTCCCTCTGGGCGGCCGGCGAGGACTCGGTGGTCGAGGAACGGTCGTCGCTGCGGCTCGGCGCCCGCTGACGGACATTCGGGACTTCTCGGCTCATTCCGCCGTTCCGACGGTATGAAGGTATGTCCACGGGTACTTTGCCGAATCATGACCCGTACTCCACTGCTCCCACGGGCACTCGCGATCGCCGCGGTGTCCGTGGCGGCGTTTCTGGCCACTGCCTGCGACCCGGTGGTGCAGCCCACCGCCACCGCCGGCGTCTCCGCCTCCGCCTCGTCGGCCGGGTCGAGCCCGGCGGCCAAGGTGACGATCCTGCCGGCACCCACGGTCACCCCGACCCTGCCCTCGCTGCCGCCGGTGCCGACCGCACTGCCGTCCCTGCCGTCCCTGCCGGCGGTGCCGACCACGCTGCCGAAGCTGCCCCCGGTACCGACGAGTCTGCCGAGCCTGCCCGCCGAGCCGACCGGGGAGCCGGGGCCGCGCGGCGGCAGCTGCGGCCACCACACCGTGGCCGTCTGCGGCTGGGACGTCGGCCAGACACCCGCAGTCCCGAACGAGATGGCCGAGTGCAAGGACGGCACCGCCTCGACCTCGGCCACCCCGTCCGGTACCTGCTCCAAGCACGGCGGCGTCCAGTACTGGTTCAAGTGAGCTTCAAGTAACGCCGGAGGCGGGGCACCGCCCGGTGCCCCGCCTCCGTCCGTCCCGCCGGCTCAGCTCAGGCGGCCGTCGTGCATCTCGAGGACCCGGTCGACCCGGCCGAGCAGGTCACGGTCGTGGGTGACCATCACGGTCGCCGTGCCGTGGGTGCGGGTCACCTCCGCCAGCAGGGCGACGATCTGCTCGCCGCGCTCGTGGTCCAGCGCCGAGGTCGGCTCGTCCACGAGCAGCACCGAGGGGCTGCCGAACAGCGCCCGGGCGATGTTGACCCGCTGGCGCTCACCGCCGGAGAGCTGGTGCGGGCGGCGCCCCTGCTTGGCACCGTCCAGGCCGACCGAGGCCAGCAACTCCTCGGCCCGGGCCCGCGCCTCGCGGACCTTGCCGCCCCGGACGGACTCCAGCACCAGCAGCTGCTCCAGCGCCGTCAGCGAGCCCAGCAGGTTCGACTGCTGGAAGACGATGCCCAGCCTCTCCCGCCGCAGCGCGGCCCGCGCCGCCGCGCTCAGCGCGCCGACCTCCTGACCGTCTATCAGCACCTCGCCGCTGTCCGGCCGCAGCAGGGTGGCCGCCACCGCCAGCAGGCTCGACTTGCCCGAGCCCGAGGGCCCGGCCACCGCGACGAACTCGCCCGGCGCGACCTCCAGGCCGACCCGGTCGAGAGCGGTCAGCCGCTGCTCGCCGTCCGGGTAGGTGAGCGTCACCTCGCGCAGCGCGAGGCCGGTACGGGTCTTCAAGGTGATGGTCATCGGTTGGCTCCGAGTGCGGCGAGGGGGTCGACAGAGGTGATCCGGCGCACGGCCAGCGCCGCGCCGAGCAGACCGAGCAGCACCATCACCGTCACCGGCACGGCCACCGTCGACGCGCCCACGTCGAACGGCACCGAGGCGCTCGCGAACACCCCGCCCACCGCGCCGACCAGGCCGCCGAGCAGGGCCCCGCCGACCAGCACGGCGGCGGCCTGCGCCAGCGCGTCCCGCACCAGGTAGGCGCTGCTCGCGCCGACGGCCTTGAGCACCGCGATGTCGGGCCTGCGCTGCACCGTCCAGACGGTGAAGAAGGCCCCCACCACCAGGGCGCTCACCGCGAACAGGAAGCCCTGGATCATCTGCAGGCTGCCCTGCTCGGCGTCGTAGCCGTTGATGCCGGAGAGCGCGTCGCCGAGCGGGACCGTCTCGGTGCCCTGGGCGTCGTCCAGCGCCTTGAGGTCCGCGCCGGAGCCGAGGACGAGGGCGAGCGCGGTGGGCTGGTTCTGCCCGCTCACCTTCTCCCAGGTGCCCGGGGTGGTCCACACCGTCGGGGCGTGCGAGAGCGAGCGCTCGGCGGTGACGCCGGAGACGGTGAGCGTGCTCGGGCCGACCTTCACCTGGCTGCCCACGGAGAGGTGGTACGTCTTCGCGGTGTCGGAGCCGACCACCACCTGGCCGTCGGCGGGGGCGCTGCCCGAGCCCATCGGCGGCAGCAGCGTCGAGCCGGTGCCGACCACACTCACCGAGGCCGCGCCGGCGTCGGCCGTCAGGCGGCTCATCGAGACGCCGAGCGGCTGCGCCGCCTTCACCCCGGGGGCGGCCGCGAAGGCGGCGGCCTGGGCGGGGGAGACGGTGGAGTTGGCGAAGTTGACCTCCGGCGTCGCGCCCGCCGGGGCACCGAAGACGATCCGGTCGGCCGGGAGCTCGGCGACGGTGGAGGAGGCCGCCGAGGCCAGGCCGCCGGTCAGCCCGTACAGGAACACGACCAGAGTGGTTATCAGGGTGACGACCGCGCCCATCAGGGCGAAGCGCCCCCGGGCGAAGCGGATGTCACGCAGCGCGACGAACACGGGAGTCCTTCCAGGAGGAAGCTTCGGATGCTGACACCAACCTTGTCGGCGCGCGCGGCCGGTTCCATCAGGGAGAGGAGGGGGACTCGACCCGTGCGGGGGATGCATCCGGATATCCATCGAACGGTTGATGCCGCGCCGTGCATCCGCCCTGCCCGGACCCCGTACCCTCGGAAGGCGTGACCGTCACCGCCCCACCGCACCCCGCCGCCGACGAGGGCACCCCCGCCCTGCGGCTGATGAACCTCGCCCTGCACGGGCTGTTCTTCACCCTGCTGGCCGTGCTGCTGGTGCGCGGGGTGGTCTCAGGCGACCTCGGCGCGGCCGGGCTGACCACCGCCGGTGCGCTCGCGGCGGTCTACGCGGCCGGCGGCGTCGCCGAGCAGGTGCGGACCAGCCGGCTCTGGGCGGGAGTCTGGTTCGGCGTGGTGGTCCTGCTGTGGATCGCGCTGACCCTGCTGCACCCCGAGTTCTGCTACCTCGCCTTCCCGCTCTACTTCGTCTGCCTGCACCTGATGCCCGCCCGCTGGGCCGTGCCCGCCGTGGTCGCGCTGACCGGTGTGGTGGTCGCCGCCCAGGCCGGCACCGACGGCGGGCTGACCCTGGCCAAGGTGCTCGGCCCCTTCGCCGGCGCGGTGGTCGCGCTGCTCACCGCGTACGGCTACGCGGCGCTGTACCGGGAGAGCCGGGCGCGCCAGCGCCTGATCGACGACCTGGTCCGCACCCGGGGTGAGCTGGCCGCCAGCCAGCGGGAGGCCGGCGTGCTGGCCGAGCGGCAGCGGCTGGCCCGGGAGATCCACGACACGCTGGCGCAGGGGCTCTCGAGCATCGTCCTCCTCGCCCGCTCGGCGGACTCGGCCCTGCTCTCGGACCCGGTGGCCGCCTCCGAGCGCATCCGCGAGGTCGGCCGGACGGCCTCGGAGAACCTCGCCGAGGCGCGGCGCTTCGTCGCCGCCCTCACCCCGCCCGCGCTGGACGACGCCACCCTGGTCGAGGCGCTGCGCCGGCTCGCCGTGGGCGCCGGGGCCGACTTCCACCTGGAGGGCGAGCCCTACCCGCTGCCGGTGGAGGCGGAGGTGGCCCTGCTGCGGGCCACCCAGGAGGCGCTGGCCAACGCGGTGCGGCACGCCGGTGCCGCCCGGATCGCGGTTTCGCTCGGATACCTGGACGACGAGGTGACGCTGGACGTGTACGACGACGGTCTGGGTTTCGACCCCGAGGCGCCCGCCCCGGGCTCCTTCGGACTGCATGGCATGCGGGAGCGCGTCGCCGCGCTCGGCGGCAGTCTGACGGTCGAGTCGGCCCCCGGGGAGGGGACGGCGGTGGCGGTCTCGCTGCGGACCCGTGCGGTGGTGGCGCAGTGACCTCCTCGGCGGCAGTGATCCGGGTGCTCCTCGTGGACGACCACCCGGTGGTGCGGCGCGGACTGCGGGCGATGGTGGACGACCTGCCGGAGCTGGAGGCCGTCGGCGAGGCGGGCGACGGGGCGGAGGCGCTGCGGGTGCTCGACTCGCTGCCCTCGCGGCCGGACGTCGTCCTGATGGACCTCCAGATGGGCGCCGGCATGCACGGCGTCGAGGCCACCCGCCGGATCACGGCCCTGCCCGACCCGCCGGCCGTCCTGATCCTCACCACCTACTCCACCGACGCCGACATTCTCGCCGCCGTCGAGGCCGGCGCCACCGGCTACCTGCTCAAGGACGCCCCGCCCGAGGAGGTGGCCGCCGCCGTCCGCGCCGCCTCCCGCGGCGAGACCGTCCTCGCCCCGCCGGTCGCCGCCCGCCTCCTCGGCCGCGTCCGGGCCGGCCGCCCGACCCTCTCCCCCCGCGAGGCCGAGATCCTCCAGCTGCTCGCGGAGGGCCTGGCGAACCGTCAGATCTCCAAGCGCCTGTTCATCAGCGAGGCCACGGTCAAGACCCACCTGGTCCACATCTACGACAAGCTCGGCGTGGACTCCCGTACGGCCGCCATCGCAGCCGGACTGACCAGCGGTCTGATCCGGCCCGCCTGAATCCGGTTGAGCGGCGGAGGCGGAGGCGGCTTGACTACGGGGATGCAGAACGAACTGTGGCAGCGCATCCCCGCCGAGGTCCGGCCGGACGTGGAGCGGCTGGTCCGGGCTGACCGGAGCATCCAGGCGATCCGGTTGATGATGGAGCAGGCGACGCCGGCTCCCGCCCTCCGCGAGTGCATCGAGCTCCTGCAGGACCTCCTCGACCCGCCGCGCGTGCCGAGCACGGTGGTGCTGATGTGCGGGCCGCCGGGGGCCGGCAAGACCACGCATGCCAAGGCGCTGGAGCGCTGGGGGTACGTCCGGCTGTCGATCGACGAGGTGGTGTGGGAGCGGCTCGGGGGCCGCGACGCCGGGGTGGTGCTGCCGCAGGCCGAGTGGGACGCGCTGAAGGAGGAGGTGCGGGCCGAGCAGCGGCTGCGGCTGGTCGAGCTGATCCGGGACGGGCGGGACGTGGTGGTCGACTACAGCTTCTGGAGCCGCGCCGCCCGCGAGGACTACAAGACCCTGGTCGAGAGCCACGGCGCCCGCTGGCAGCTCCTCCACCTCAAGGCGGACCGGGCGACGCTGGAGCGCCGCATCGCCGCCAGGAACCTGGAGAGCGGCCCGAACGCCGTCACCCTGGACGCTGCCCTGTTCGACCGCTACCTGGCCAACTTCGAGGAGCCGGTGGGCGAGGGGGAGACGGTGATCGGCGCCTCGGAGGCGTGAATCCGCGCGGAACGGACCAGGCCCAGCAGGCGTAGGAGGTCGGGGTGGTGGGCTTCCCAGGAGTTGGTCACGGCCCCATCACCAGCGGCGAACCGTTGGCGCGGGGCGTCCAGCCGTCAGCCAGGGCGGCCCGGATGCCGGCGGCGACCTCGCGCGGCAGCACGACCTCCGCCGGGGTCTCGGTCGGTCGGGCGACGACAGGCCGGCCGGTGTCCACGACGAGCGTGGTGCCGGGGTGGGCCGCGTCCTCCACCGCGTAGCCCAAGGTGGTGGGGTCGTGGCTGCAGCACCAGTGCTTGCTGCTCACCCGCCAGCGGTACTCGACACCGTCGACGACGATGCGGCGGGATCCCTTCCTCGCCAGTGCCACGTGCCGTTCCTCTGCTTTCTCCTCGTGGTGGACGTTTTCGGGTGGACGTCTTCGTCAGCGTGCCATGCAGCGGTCCAGGTCCCGCACCTTGCCGCGAAGTACCTCGACCCGGTCCGGGGAGCCCGGTTCCGCCCACCGGATCTCGACGCCCGCCCGCTCGGCGAGGGCCAGGACGGCGAGGAGGAAACCCTCGGTCAGGGCCCGGACCACGGCGTGGTGGGTCCGGAGGTCCTTGGCGAGGAGGGTGTTGGCGAAGACGCCGAGAGCGGCCGGGTCGACCTGGCACTCGTCGTTCTCCATCGGGCCGATGCCCGACGGAAGGCCGAGTTCCTCCTCGAAGACGGCGAGTTGACGCAGGAACAGCAAGGACGCTCCGTTGGACGGGTTCCAGAGCGTCTCGTGGCCCAAGTCGTAGTACTGGCTCACGGCTCGTCAGCCTAGGTTGTCCGGGCGTCGGTACGCACCGGGGATTCCGGCCGGTGGAGGAGGGCGAGGCGGCTGGCGGTGCGGTCGAGGTCGCGCATGAGGGTGGCCGTGGGGGAGAGGCCGGCGAGGGGGTCGGCGCCGATCAGGACGAGGCGGATGTCCCGGTCGCAGCAGACGTCGACCAGGTTGGCGAAGCGGCGGCGGGCGTCGGGGGAGGCCTCGGTGAGGGGCGGGACGCCGTCGAGGACGAGGGTGGGGAAGCGGTCGGCGAGGGCGAGGTAGTCCGTCACGGCCGTGCGGCCTTCACAGAGGTCCTGGAAGCCGAACCAGGCGTGGTCGGGGCGGACGGCCCGGGCCGGCAGTTCACGGTGGTGGGCGGTCACCGTCCCGGCTTCCTCGGGCCGGGGCGGGGTGAGACCGCTGCGGGTCTCCTCACCGGGGCGGAGAAGGGCGCCTTGGCCGAAGCCGTGAGTGCCGCTGGGGCGGTGCTGCCGGAAGTCGACCGGGCCGGAGACGTCGAGGACGTCCATCCGCTCCTCGATCAGGCTGATCGTCGGTTCGAAGAGGTGGTGGTACAGCGGGTCGGGCATCAGCCCGGCGGGCGGGTAGTTGGAGGTGGTGATCAGGGTGATGCGCCGGTCAAGGAGGGTCCGCAGGAGCCGGGCGACCAGCATCGCGTCACCCGCGTCGTGGGCGTGGAACTCGTCGAAGACGAGGACGCGGCAGTCGCCGAGCAGCTCGTCAACGGCCTGGTCCACCGCCGCGCCGTCCGTGGCCGGGCTCTCGGCGTGGTGGGCGACGCCCTCGTGCAGCCGGCGGAAGAAGTCGTGGAAGTGCAGCCGCCGCTTGCGGGCGGTCGGCAGCCCGTCGAGGAAGGTGTTCACCAGCCAGCTCTTGCCCCGGCCGACCGGGCCCCACAGGTAGAGGTGCCGCGGCCTACCGGGCAGCCGCCAGGCCGGACGGGCCAACTCACCGGCCAGCCTGCTGAGCCGTTCGACCGGGAGTTCCTGGGCGGGGTCCAGCGCGAACCCGTGCTGCTCGGCGGCCCGGTGGAAGTGCCCACGCATTGCTTCGTACTGCTTCTGCACCCTGTCCGTCACGGGTCCGGACCCTAGCAGGCAAGATCATCAGGGCAGCCAGGCCGATGGATTGCTGTCAGGTCAGCCGGTCTCGGCGGTGGCGGGGCCTCGGCGGAGCCCGTCCAGTGCGGCACTCAGTCCGGCGGCATCGCTGAACCGGAGCGAGGCGATCCCCAGCCTCCGGGCGGCTGCCACATTCGCGGCCTTGTCGTCGACGAACAGCGCTTCGGCCGGAGCACAGCCCATCGCGTCGAGCGCCCGGGTGAACACCCTCGGGTCGGGCTTGGTGGCCCCGAACCGGCAGGAGAACAGCAAGGAGTCGAACCGGGAACCGACCTCGGGAAACACCTGGGGGAGCGCGGCAAGAAGCAGGGGGTCGTTGTCGGAGAGGAGGGCCGTGCGGAGCGGACGCAGCCCGTCGATCAGGTGCAATACCTGCAGGTCCGGCTCGAAAGCGCGGCACCAGAGCTCTTGGAGCTCGGCGAGGCTCCCGGGATATCCCAGCCGGTCCGCCACCGTGCGGTGGATCGCCGCGGCAGAGTCGCGCCCGAGATCCCACCGTTCGATGAGCCCGGAGGTGTAGAGCACGTCCTTCACCTGGTCGGCGCTCAGGTCGCACGCAGTGCCCAGTGCGTCGAGCCGCTGCTGCGGGAGGAATCGGCAGACCACGCCCCCGAGGTCGAAGAAGATCACCTTTGGCTGCATGCGCCGACAGTAGCGAGACCCCGCCCGACCGGACCGGGCGGCCCCGGTGACGGGCCGTCGGACGGTCCGGCCCAGGTGTGGGGCCTGTGCCGCCGAGCCGTCCGAAGGGCCTCGACCGGTGGGTCGAAAGGCCGTTCCGGACGGCCCGGAGGCCAGGCAGTCAGTACGTCAGGGCGTCAGCCGTGGGTGACGCACTTGTTGGCGCTGTTGGACCACAGGCCCTGGAGGTCGAAGGTGCCGGTGGAGAGGGTGACGTAGGAGTCCATCTGCTCGCACTCGTCGCCGATCTCGCCGCCGCCGCCGTTCCAGCCGATCGAGGGCCAGAAGTCGGTGACGGTCTCGGCGTACTCGTGCGTCTCGGTGGACTCGATCCCCGACAGCAGGCGTCCGTCGGTGAAGGTGGTGCAGCCGCCCGCGCCGGTGTCGGGGACGTACGGCAGGTTGGTGTAGGCGAGGGTGCCGTACGCGGAGCTGGTCTTGTCGTGCCAGGCGCAGAAGCCGGAGCTGGGGAAGCCGTCCGGGTGGGTGCCGGTGGCCGAGAGCACCACGTACTGGGCGTTGAGGTTCGGCGTCTGGGTGGTGTTGCCGAAGTGGGCGGCGGCGTTGGCGGCCTCGGCGCCGATCTGGGCGGCGGTGGCGCTGCCCGGTGCGGCGGCGGAGTTGTCGAACCAGACGCCGGCCAGCGGGGTGCTGGTCGGGTGGTTGATGTGGGTGCCGCCGGTGCCGCAGGTGGAGGTGCCCTTGGCGAGGCCCTCGCAGTACTGGTTCATGATGGTGCCCCAGGTGTCCTGGCTGCCGTAGAGGCCCTTGAACATGTTCTGCATGTCGGTGGCGACACCCGCCGGGTCGGAGGACCACTGCGAGCCCCAGAAGACCAGGTAGACCTTCGGGTTGGGGGAGACCACGCCGGTGGCGGCGCTGGAGCCGAGCTTGAGGGTGTTGGTCGACCGGGCCGCGGGCTGCAGCTGCTTGGCGGCGTGCAGTGGCTTGAGGCCGTGGTGGGCGGCTGTCTGGCTCGCGTCGGCCTGCCCGGTCAGGGTGAGCGAGAGGGCGGCCACGGCGGTGGCGGCCAGGGCGGCGAGAGGGCGAAGACGCACGGAATTCTCCCGTTGAGGGTGAGGGTGTGGGGGTTGAACGGGGTGCGTGGTCGGGCGCGAGTCACCCAACCAGCCGGGGCGGCGCGCGTCCAGAGGTCGGACGCCGATCGGCGGGAGATTTTGCTGCGTCTATGCCAAACCGACGGAAGTATGTCGGTACTGGCGGGGACCGGCACCAGAATCTGCGGATGCGGCGGCCCGGCTCGTACGCTGGACACGTCAGCGGGTACGGGAGGAGCGGGGAGCATGGCAGAGGGATTGGCCGGGCTTGCGGTGCCGGTGATCGCGGCGCCGATGGCCGGAGGGCCGTCCACGCCGGAGCTGGTGGCGGCCGTGAACGGGGCCGGCGGGCTGGGGTTCCTGGCGGCCGGGTACAAGTCGGCTGCGGCGATGGCCGAACAGATCGCTGCCGTAAGGAAGTTGACGGACCGTCCGGTCGGGGTGAACCTCTTCGTGCCCGGCGGTCCGGGCGAGGACGCGGCGGTGCCCGGCTACCGGGAGGTGCTGCTGCCGGAGGCCGGGCGCTGGGGTGTCGAACTGCCCGCGGCCGTCCGGCCGGACCGGGACGGCTGGGAGGCCAAGCTCGCGCTGCTGACGGCCGATCCGGTGCCGTACGTGTCCTACACCTTCGGCCTGCCGACGGCGGCGGAGGCCGCCGCCCTGCGGGCCGTCGGCACGGTGCAGATCGGGACGGTGACCAGTGCGGCCGAGGCCCGCGCCGCCGAGGCGGTCGGGATGGACGCCCTGTGCGTGCAGGGCCCGGAGGCGGGCGGCCACCGGGGTACGCACCAGGTCGCGGACGAGCCGGGGAGCACCCCGCTGCTCCAACTGCTCGGCGAGGTACGGGCCGTGACGCGGCTGCCGCTGATCGCGGCGGGCGGCCTCGGGGACGGCGGGAGAATCGCCGCGGCGCTGGCGGCCGGAGCGGCGGCGGTCCAGCTCGGCACCGCCTACCTGCGGGCGGACGAATCGGGCGCCTCGGCGGCGCACCGGGCGGCGCTGGTCGCCGCCGGGAGTGCCACCGTGGTGACGCGCGCCTACACCGGGCGGGCGGCCCGGGGGCTGCGGAACGCCTTCATCGACCGGTACGGGGCGTCGGCCCCGAAGGCGTACCCGGCCGTTCACCACCTGACGGCGCCGATCCGCGGCGCCGCCGCGAAGGCCGGCGACACGGGGACGATGCACCTGTGGGCCGGCACGGCCCACGCCCAGGCCCGGACGGGCCCGGCGGCGGAGATCACCGGGGAGCTCTGGCGGGCAGCTCAGGGGTGAGTTGCACTGTCTGGGGGCGCGGGGAACTGCGCGAAGTCGGAAAGCGACAGGCCCGCGCCTGCCGCGCTCGCGCAGTTCCCCGCGCCCCTGAGGAGCTACCCCTGAAGGATCACCCCAGCAGGTTCGCCATCCAGGACTCGATGGCGTCCGGGGTGCGGGGGAGGGCGCTGGACATCATCCGGGCGCCGTCGGCCGTGATGATGAGGTCATCCTCGATGCGGATGCCGAGGCCGCGGAGCTCGGCCGGAAGGGTCTCGTCGTCGGCCTGGAGGTAGAGGCCGGGCTCGACGGTGAGGACCTGGCCCTCCTCGAGGACGCCGTCCAGGTACGTCTCGGCGCGCGCCTTCGCGCAGTCGTGGACGTCGAGGCCGAGCATGTGGCCGGTGGAGCAGAGGGTGTAGCGGCGGAAGAGGCCGCTGTCCTCCTGGAGGGCCTCCTCGGCGGAGACGGGCAGCACACCCCAGTCGGCGAGGCCGTGGGCGATGACCCGCATGGCGGCCTTGTGGAAGTCCCGGAAGGAGGCGCCGGGCCGCAGCGCCGCGATGCCGGCGTCCTGGGCGGCCAGCACCAGCTCGTACGCCTGGCGCTGGACGGGGGAGAAGGTGCCGCCGATCGGCAGGGTGCGGGTGATGTCGGCGGTGTAGAGCGAGTCGGTCTCCACGCCCGCGTCGAGCAGCAGCAGATCGGCGGGGTTGAGCTTGCCGTCGTTGCGGATCCAGTGCAGGACGGTGGCGTGGGCGCCGGAGGCGACGATGGTGTCGTAGCCGACGCCGTTGCCCTCGGCGCGGGCCCGCGCGTTGAAGGCGCCCTCCAGCCAGCGCTCGCCGCGGTGGTGCCGCAGGGCGGCGGGCAGCGCGCGGACGACGTCCTCGAAGCCGGTCACGGTGAGGTCGACCGAGAGCTGGAGCTGCCCGACCTCCCAGGCGTCCTTGATCAGGCGCAACTCGGAGAGGGCGGAGGCCAGTTCACCGTCACCGGCAGCGGGAACAAGGGCGGAGCGCCCGGCCAGGGCGTCGACCACCGGGTCGGCGCCGGCGAGCAGGCGGGTGGTGGGCTGGGGGCCGGTGAACAGCTTCTCCAGGTCGTCCAGGTGGGCGGTGCGGATGCCGGTGAGTTGCTCGGCCTCCCCCAGGTCGGCGCGGCGGCCGACCCAGAACTCGCCGTAGCGGCGGTCGCGGTAGAACTCGGCGCCGTAGGGGCTGCCGCCGCCGCGCGGGGAGCGCGGGCGCAGGTAGAGGACGGGCTCGCCGGTGGGCTCGACCACCAGGACGTGGCCGACCTGCTCCTCGCCGGTGAGGCCGGTGAGCCAGGCGTAGGCGCTGTGCGGGCGGAAGCGGTAGTCGCAGTCGTTGCTGCGCACCTTGAGCTGCCCGGCCGGGACGACCAGGCGCTCGCCGGGGAAGCGGGCGGCGAGCCTGGCCCGGCGGGCGGGCATGACCTCGTACCCGTTGACCCGGTCGGTGGCGGGCAGCGGGGTGGTGGCCCAGCCGGTGCCCATGAAGGCGTCGAGCGCCTCGGAGACGGGCAGGTCGTGACTGCCGGTGTTCAGCTGGGGGGTCTTGGGAGCGGTGGTCACCGAGGGGGCTCCTCTGCCGTGGGTGCGGGGTCGAGTGGGGGTGAGCTGCACCGATGCGGTTGTGCCGCAAGGTAGTTGGAGAGGCGCGCCGGACACAGCTCGGTAACGGAGCGCTCCACCTCTTGCCAGTGCAATTTCACATTACTATGTTACGGGTCACACCCCAGGAGCGGCTAGGTCTCGGAACGGACCTCTGCGGCCGCCCCCAGGTGGCCCCGGATCAGCCCCGGGGCGAACCGGGCCGCAGGATGGCCCCACACCGCGGAGTTGCACATGACCAGGCGTACCCACGCCGCCCTCGCGGCGGCGATCGCGGCAGCACTGACCCTCAGTCTCGGGGCGTGCTCCAGCAGCAGCAGTGACGACACCGGCGACAAGCCGGTGACCACCGAGGGCAACGGCATCATCGGCGGTACGCCGGTCAAGGGCGGCACCCTCACGATCCTGTCCAACCAGGACTTCGACCAGCTCGACCCGACCCGCAACTGGACCATGCCGGTCATGGACGTCGGCGTCCGGATGCTCTACCGCACCCTCACCACCTTCAAGGCGTCCCCGGGCGCCGAGGGCCTGAAGATCGAGCCGGACCTGGCCACCGACCTCGGTACCCCGAGCGATGGCGCCAAGACCTGGACCTTCCACCTGAAGGACGGCCTCAAGTACGAGGACGGCACGCCGATCGTCGCGGACGACATCAAGTACAACGTCGAGCGCTCCTTCTCGCCCGAGCTGCCCGGCGGCCCGGACTACGCCCGCCGCTACCTGAACGCCCCCGACAAGTACCAGGGCCCGCTCAAGGGCGAGCGCCTGGGCAAGGAGGCGATCGAGGTCCCGGACGCGAAGACCATCGTCTTCCACCTCAAGCGCCCGGTCGCCGAGTTCGGCTACACCGTCACGCTGCCGACCTTCGCCCCGGTGCCGAAGGCCAAGGAGGCGGGCGCCAACTACTCCAACCACCCGTTCTCCTCCGGCCCGTACAAGATCGAGACCTACGACCGCGGCAAGCAGCTGGTGCTGGTCCGCAACACCTACTGGGACCAGGCGAGCGACCCGGTCCGCAAGGCGTACCCGGACAAGATCATCGTCGACCAGACCCTCAAGGGCACCGGCATCGCGGACCGGCTGATCGCCGACCAGGGCGACGACAAGAACGCCATCTCCTACGTCGACCTGCTGCCCGCCAAGCTGAGCGACGTGCTGACCAACCCGGCCGTCAAGGCCCGCCTGATCAGCGAGAACGCCGGCTGTACCAGCAAGCTCGACATGAACAACCTTAAGGCGCCGTTCGACAACCCCAAGGTGCGCCTGGCGGTCCAGTACGCGGTGGACAAGGAGGCCGTGCAGAACTCGCTCGGCGGCCCCGCGTTGAACGACATCGCCACCACCTACCTGCCGCCGGTGCTCACCGACGGCAAGGCGGTCGACCACTTCGGCATCAAGCCGGCCGGTGACCAGGCCAAGGCCAAGCAGCTGCTGGCCGAGGCGGGCTTCCCGAACGGCTTCTCCACCGAGCTGGCCACCTCCACCGGCGGCAAGCAGGAGGCGGAGGCGATCCAGGCCGCGCTCAGGAACGCCGGCATCACCGTCCAGATCAACACCGTCGACCCGACCGCGCTGGCCGGCGTGGTCGGTGACAAGACCAAGCAGCCGGGCTTGTCGGTCGGCGGCTGGTGCCCCGACTATCCGTCGGCCGCCACCTTCCTGCCGATGATCTTCGACGGCCGCTCGATCGTGGACAAGAACAACTACGGCAACCTCGACCGGTTCAACGACCCGGCCGTCAATGCCGAACTCGACCGGATCGCCTCGCTGACCGACCTGAACGAGGCCAACAAGGCGTGGCTGGCGCTGGACGGCAAGATCATGGACGCCTCGCCCGCGGTGCCGCTGCTGTGGCAGAAGAAGCCGCTGCTGGTCGGCTCCAACATCGCCGGCGCCTACGCCCACCCCGTGTGGGCCGGTCAGATCGACTACGCCGTCATCGGCCTGAAGTCGGTCAAGTAGCCCTCGAACCGCCCGTCGAGTGTGAAGGAACCGACGCCATGACCGCCCCGCTCCGCCCGGCCGACGCCGGGGGAGCGGGGGCGGCGGCCAGCGCCTCCGCCCCCGCCCCGTCCGATCCCGCACCGCAGCCGCCGGCCTCACCGTGGCGGCTCGCCTGGCACCGCCTGCGCCGCCAGAAGGCGGCCCTGGTGGGCCTCGGCATCATCGTCTTCTTCGTCCTGGCCGCCCTGCTGGCGCCGGTGCTCACCGCGATCAGCGGCAAGGGCCCGGCGGACATCGACAAGAAGGCCGTCAACCCCTACCTGGGCGGCCTGCCCAAGGGCAGCCTCGGCGGCATGAGCCCCAAGCACTGGCTCGGCGTCGAGCCGATGCTCGGCCGCGACATCTTCGCCCGGCTGCTGTACGGCGCCCAGGTCAGCCTCCTGGTCGCGTTCAGCGCCGCGCTCATGATCACCGTGATCGGCGTGCTGCTCGGCATCACCGCCGGCTACTTCGGCGGCCGGATCGATTCCGTGATCAGCCGGTTCATGGACGTGATGATGTCCTTCCCCAGCCTGATCTTCATCATCGCGCTGCTCTCGGTGGCCCAGAACGCCAACCGCATCCTGCTGCTGATCGTCGTCATGGGCGTCTTCAGCTGGCCCTACATCGCCCGCGTCATCCGCGGCCAGACGATGTCGCTCAAGCACCGCGAGTACGTCGAGGCGGCCCGGGCCTGCGGCACCTCCAGCGCCCGGATCCTGTTCACCGAGATCCTGCCCAACCTCTCCGGCACGATCATCGTGTACGTCACGCTGGCCATCCCCGGCCTGATCGGGGCCGAGGCCGCACTGACCTTCCTCGGGGTCGGCGTGCGCCCGCCGACGCCCTCCTGGGGCCAGATGATCTCGGACTCGGTGCTCTACTACAAGGTCGACCCGATGTTCTTCATCCTCCCCAGCGCCTGCCTCTTCCTGATCGTGCTGGCCTTCACCCTGCTCGGTGACGCGCTGCGCGACGCGCTCGACCCGAAGGGCAGGACGGCATGATCGGATTCCTGATCCGGCGTCTGTTCGGCATCGCCGTCACCCTACTGGTGATCTGCGCGCTGACGTTCACCATTTTCTACCTGCTGCCCAACGACCCGGCGGCCCAGTTCTGCGGCAAGGACTGCTCCACCGACCACATCGAACTGGTCCGCCAGCAGATGGGGTTGAGCGATCCGCTGTACACCCAGTTCGCCCGGTACGTGGTCGGCATCTTCGCCGGGCAGACCATGGGCAGCGGCCAGTACGCCGTGCACTGCGGCTTCCCCTGCTTCGGGTACTCCTTCCAGAGCGCCCAGCCGGTCTGGGCGCTGATGATGGACCGCCTGCCCGCCAGCGCCTCGCTGGCCCTGGGCGCCGCCGTGCTCTGGCTGCTGCTCGGCCTGTCGGCGGGGGTGCTCTCCGCACTGCGCCGCAACACCTGGATCGACCGCACCGTCATGGTCGGCACCATCGGCGTCGCCGCGCTGCCGGTCTACTTCACCGCGATGATCCTGCTCTACCTGGTCGTCACGGTGCTCGGCTGGATGCCCTACCCGCGCTACATCGCCTTCTCCCAGGACCCGGTGGCGTGGATCCGCAACCTGATCCTGCCGTGGATCACCCTGGCGCTGATGTACGCCGCGATCTACGCCCGGATGACCCGCAACTCCGTCATCGAGACGATGGAGGAGCCGTACGTGCGCACCGCCCGGGCCAAGGGCATGCCCGAGCGCAAGGTGGTCGGCAAGCACGGGCTGCGCCCGGCGCTCACCCCCGTCGCCACCATGCTCGGCATGGACCTCGGCGGCCTGCTGGCCGGCGCCCTGATCACCGAGTCCCTGTTCAGCCTCCCCGGCGTCGGCAAGCTCTTCGCCGACTCGCTCAACAAGGCCGACCAGCCGGTGGTCATGGGGATCACGGTGCTCGCCGCCTTCTTCATCGTCACCTCCAACCTGGTCGTGGACCTCGTCTACGCCTGGATCGACCCGCGGGCGAGGATCTCATGACCGCACTGCTCGAAGTCTCGGGCCTGGAGGTGGAGTTCCGCACCGCCGAGGGCATCGTCAAGGCCGTCAAGGGGGTGGACTTCACCGTCGAGCGCGGGAAGACCCTCGGGATCGTCGGCGAGTCCGGCTCCGGCAAGTCCGTCACCTCGCTGGCCGTCATGGGCCTGCACCGCGCGGCCAGTTCCACCGTCACCGGCTCGGTGAAGTTCGAGGGCACCGAGCTGATCGGCGCCGTGCCCGAGACCGTGCGCAAGCTGCGCGGCCGCCGGATGGCGATGATCTTCCAGGACGCGCTCACCTCGCTGCACCCGTACTTCACCATCGGCGACCAGATCGCCGAGGCGTACCGGGAGCACCACGGTGGCAGCCGCAAGGCCGCGCTGGAGCGGGCTGTCGAGGTGCTCGGTGACGTCGGCATCCCCGAGCCGCGGCGCCGGGTGCACGAGCACCCGCACCAGTTCTCCGGCGGCATGCGCCAGCGCGCCATGATCGCCCTTGCGCTCTCCTGCGAACCGGACCTGATCATCGCCGACGAGCCGACCACGGCCCTGGACGTCACCGTCCAGGCCCAGGTGCTCGAACTGCTGAAGAAGCTCCAGCAGGAGCGCGGGCTCGGCGTCATCATGATCACCCACGACCTCGGGGTGATCGCCCGGGTCGCCGACGAGGTGCTGGTGATGTACGGCGGCTCGGCCGCCGAACAGGCCCCCGTGGACACGCTGTTCGCCAGCCCCCGGCACCCCTACACCCGGGGCCTGCTCGACTCGCTGCCCCGGCTCGACGCGGCCGAGGGCGAGGCGCTCAGCTCCATCCCCGGCAGCCCGCCCTCGCTGCTCAACCCGCCGCCCGGCTGCGCCTTCCACCCGCGCTGCCCGGTCTACGCGGCCGAGAAGAACCCGCTCTGCACCGGGGAGCGGCCGCAGCTGCGGCTGGTCGCCGAGGGGCACCGCAACGCCTGCCAGCTCGATGGGGTGACCGCATGACCGCAGCCCTGCTCTCCGTCACGGACCTGGGGATGACCTTCCCCGGCCCGCGCGGCACCCTGCGCCGCCACCCCGGGATCAAGGCGGTGGACGGCGTCTCCTTCGAGGTCGCCCCCGGCGAGACGCTCGGCCTGGTCGGCGAGTCCGGCTGCGGCAAGTCCACCACCGGCAGGATGCTGGTCCGGCTGCTCGACCCGACGGCCGGTCAGGTCAGCTTCCAGGGCCAGGACATCACCCGCACCGGCCAGCGCGAGCTGCGCCCGCTGCGCAGCAGACTGCAGATGATCTTCCAGGACCCGTTCGCCTCGCTCAACCCGCGGCAGACCGTCCAGCAGATCGTCTCGGCCCCGCTGCGGGCCCAGGGCATGGCGGCCGACGCGATCCGCAAGGAGGTCCGCGAACTGGCCGGTCTGGTCGGGCTCTCGCCCGAGCACCTGGACCGCTACCCGCACCAGTTCTCCGGCGGCCAGGCCCAGCGCATCGGCATCGCCCGGGCGCTGGCCACCCGGCCCGAACTGGTCGTCGCCGACGAGCCGGTCTCGGCCCTGGACGTCTCCATCCAGGCCCAGATCGTCGGCCTGATGGAGCGGCTGCAGCGCGAACTCGGCGTGGCGTACGTGTTCATCGCGCACGACCTCGCCGTGGTCAAGCACATCAGCCACCGGGTCGCCGTGATGTACCTCGGCCGGATCGTCGAGATCGGCGACAAGCAGGAGGTGTACGGCAACCCCGCGCACCCCTACACCAAGGCGCTGCTCTCCGCCGTGCCGCTGCCCGACCCCGCCGCCGAACGCGCCCGCGAGCGGATCGTCCTGCTCGGCGACCCGCCGAGCCCGGCCAACCCGCCCGGCGGCTGCACCTTCCACCCGCGCTGCCCCAAGGCGCAGGACATCTGCAGGATCGAGGCTCCGCTCCTGCAGATCACCGCCCCCGGCACAAGCCGGCAGGCCGCCTGCCACTTCCCGGAGGCGTAGCCCGAACTCCCGGTCGGGCGTGGCGGGGAACCGTCAGCACGCGGGCCACGCCCGACCGGGTCTCACACCCCCCAAAAAAAGAGAGCCCCCGCGCGGGGCGGCTGTCTCTTCCGCTTCCGCAGCCGCCCCGCGTGGGTACCACCCCTTTCCCGGCGCTCCGTCCGGCGCCGCCCTTCACCGATCGCCGACGGAAGGCACTCCCTCGTGACCCAGACCCCGCCCCCGCTCAGCTGGGACGGCAGCGCCCAGCCCTCCGGCCGTCCGGAGGACCGCCGCGCCGTCGAGACCGGTCTCGGGCTGCCCGGGCTCAGAGTGCAGGCCACGGCGGTGGGCGCCGGGCTCGGCGCCGTCACCGTGACGCCGCAGGACCAGGACGGCGTGGTGCTGATCGAGGTCACCACCGGCCCCTCGCTGGACGGGCAGCCCGCCCGCGCCCGGGTCGAGTGGCGGCTGCCCTGCACCGGCGCCACCGCGCACTGGACCCCGAACACCGGCACCCGCTGGCTGCCGCCCTCCTGGATCGCCCCCCGGATCGCCTCGCTGCCCAAGGGCGCGCCGGTCGGCTCGCTGGTCGGCACCGGCGACGCCGCCCTGTGCACCTTCGCCGTCGGCGAGCTGGTGCTGCCGGTCTCGATCGGCGAGGGTGCCGTGGAGGAGACCGGCGAGTTCAGCTTCTGGGTCGAGCACGAGGGCGACCGCCTGCACCTGCTGCTCGACCTGAGCGGGCGCCACTTCGCCGACACCGTCCGCGGCGCCGCCTCCTGGTGGGCCACGCTGATGGCGCCGGTCACCGTGCCGCCCGCCGCCTTCGAGCCGACCTTCTGCACCTGGTACGCCCTTCACCTGGCGATGACCTCCGCCGACGTCGAGCGCCTGGCTCGGCTTGCCGCGCCGCTCGGCTTCAAGGCGCTGATCGTGGACGACGGCTGGCAGACTGACGAAGAGGGCCGCTCCTACGCCACCACCGGCGACTGGCAGCCTGCCCCGCTCGGCTTCCCCGACTTCGCCGCGCACATCGCCCGGGTGCAGGAGCTGGGCCTCAAGTACCTGGTCTGGCACTCGCTGCCCTTCGTCGGCGAGCGCTCTGAGGCGCTCAAGGGCCTGGCCGAGCACACCCTGGCCCACCTGCCCCAGCTGGAGACGCACGTCCTCGACCCGCGCAGCGCCACCGTCCGCGCGCACCAGGTCGAGCGGCTCGCCTCGGCGGTCGAGACCTACGGCGCGGACGGCCTCAAGGTCGACTTCATCGACACCTTCGCCCGGGCCGGGGCCACCTCGGCCTCCCCGGAGGCCGACTGCCCGACGGTGGCCGAGGGCGTGCAGAAGCTGCTCACCGCGCTCGACGCCCGGCTGCGGGCCACCCGGCCCGAGGTGCTGATCGAGCACCGGCAGGACTACATGGGCCCCGGCCTGTGGCCGTACGCCACGATGGTGCGCGCCACCGACTGCCCGCACAACACCGCCGAGAACCGCACCCGCACCGCCGACCTGCGGCTCACCGCCGGCCCGCTGGCCGTGCACGCCGACCCGATCACCTGGCACCCGAGCGAGCGCCCCGAGCAGATCGCGGTGCTGCTGCTCTCGGTGCTCTTCGCCACCCCGCAGGTCTCGGTGGAGCTCTCCGCCCAGAGCCCGGCGCAGCTGGAGACGGTGCGCTTCTGGCTCTCCGTCATGCGCGAGAACGTGGCGCTGCTGCAGCGCGGCGAGCTGCGCCCGCACCGGCCGGAGCTGGCCTACCCGCTGATCGAGGCCCGCAACGGCACAGCCCTGGCCTTCGGCCGGTACGCGCCGGTGCCAGCGGCCGTGACGGGGGAGTGGGAGCTGCTGCTGCTCGCCAACGCGGACGCGGACACGCTGGTGCGGCTCTCCTTCGACCGGGCGCCGGGGCGGCTGCGGCTGCTGGTCCAGGACTGCCGGGGCGACGTGGTGGCCGAGGCCGAGCCGACGGTGGCGGGCACGGAGCTGGCGCTCCACGTGCCGCTGGGCGGGCTGCTGACCGTCCGCCGCTGAGACTGCCGGAAAGGCAGGACGGCCCGGGGTCGGAGGGAGTGGGGTTCCTCCGGCCCCGGGCCATGCCGGTTCAGCGGCCGGCCGATCCGTCCCCCGTGTCCGGTCCCCCGTCCGGCCGCTGGTCCAGACTCTAGGCAACGGGACACCGGCCCGGTACCGCACGAGTGCACGGTCGGGCCGGGGCGGGTGTCACCGGTGCACGGTCCGGCTGCCCGGACGGCCCTGGCTCAGTTGCCCTCGAGGGCCGGATCCAGCTCGCTCAGGGCCGCGAAGGCCAGGGCCGTCTCGTACACTCCGCTGCCGCCGGAGAGCAGTTGGCGCTGGAGCAGCTGCTCGGCGGCGCGCAGGTGCTCGCGGACGGTCTGGGGGTGCAGGCCCAGCTCCTGGGCGGTGCGCTCGACGTGGGTGTCGACGGCCAGCCAGGTGCGCAGGGTGGTGCGCAGGCCGCGGGCGTCCGTTCCGAGGCGCTGCAGCAGGCCGGTGGCCCAGGCCCGGACGGCCGGGGTGCCGAGCACCTCGGCGAGCGTCACTCCGGCGGCCTCGGCCGCCGCGCCGCTCTCCTCCGCGCGCAGCGCGAGGTGGAGCACGGCCCGCGGGCGGACCTTGTCCAGGTCGAGCCCGAGCAGGGCGGCCGCCCGGTCCATCCGGGCCCGGACGGTGTTGCGGCTGACCCCGAGGATCTTCCCCGCGCTGGTCGCCGGGAACTCCAGGCCCAGGCGCAGCGTGCCGAGCAGTTGGTCCCGGCTGCCCAGCGGCACCGCCCGCAGCGGCCCGAGCACCCCGGCCGCCCAGGCCCCGGCCACCGCCGGGTCGAACACCTCGGTCAGCCGGCTCTCCACCGCGTACAGCGCCGCCCGCCCCGGCCGCAGCCGCGCCACCGCGAGCGACCGGACGGCATCCCCGTACGCCCCCGCCACCTCGGCCAGCGGCTGCACCCCGCTGCCGCCGAGGAAGCGGTCCGCCCGGTGCTCCAGGAACCCGCGCAGCACCTGGCCCACCGCGTCCCAGCCCGGTTCGGAGCCGCTTCGGGCAGGCAGGGGGCTGATCACGATCAGGTGCTGCTCGGTGGCGGGGCAGCGCACCACCATGGCCCGGCCGGCGGTGGCCCCGCCGCAGGCGCGGGCCAGTTCGTCCCGCTCTTCGGCGGGGCCCTCCAGGATGTAGACCCGGGCCCGCTCGGTGTCCAGCAGGCCGGGTGCCAGGCCCTCCGCCGTCCGCTGAGCCAGCGTCACCTCGCCGCCCATCAGCAGCTGGAAGACGGCCACCCGCAGGCCGGCCGCCGCCTCGGCGAGCCGGTCGCGGCGCTGCTCGGCCGCCCGCAGCCGCAGCAGCGCCGCGAGCACCCCGGCGGTCTGGCCGACCAGCGCGGCGGCCGCCTGGTCGAACGGCTCGGCCCGGCCGACGGTCAGGTGGGCGCCACCCCGCCCGACGGCGGCCAGCCGCAGGCTGAGCCCGTCCTCCTCCAGCGCGGCCGACCGCAGCCGCCCGGCGGCGATCTCCGCGCCCGGGCCGCGCCCGGCCGCCAGCAGATCCGGCGCGGCGGGGGAGGAGACGGCCAGGACCTGACCGCCCGTCCCGGGCTCGGGGGTGGCGAGCAGGCCCGTGGGTGCCGGCCCGGCCGCTGCCGGGCTCTTCGGCTCGGGGGAGGTGGTCGCCGCCGGCCGGTGGGCCTTCGTAGGCCCGGGAGCCGGTCGGCCGGTGGCCACCGGCCCGGCCGCCGGGTGCCGCAGCCCGGGGGAGGTGACGGCCGACGCCCGCCCGGCCGTCCTCGGCCCGGTCGCCGCCGGAGCCGCCGCTGCCTGAGCCCCTGTCGCCTGAGCCGCTGTCGCCTGAGTCGCCGCTGTCTGAGCCGCCGTCGCCGGCCCGGCCAGCAGGGCGGTGCCGCGGACGGCCTGGCCCAGCCACTCCACCACCCGCTCCACCGCGCGGTCGCCCGGCTCCCGGGCGTGGGCGAGCAACTGCTCCAGCCGCTCGGCGCGTTCGCGGGCCACCCGCCAGCGGCGGTCGGCCACCGCCTGGGCCTCGCGCAGCCGCTCGTCCGCTATCGCCCGGCTGACCCGCAGCCAGGACACCTCCGGCGCCACCCGTAGCACCGGCACCCCGGCGAACGGGCCGTCAGGACCCGTGGCCCGGACGGCGATCGCCGCCGCCCGCCGCAGGCCCGGCACCCCGGGCTCGTACACCAGGACCTGCCCGGTGGGATCCTCCCCCGGCTCCGCCAGCCCCAGCACCGGCCGCTCCACCCACTCCGGAGGCCCGTCCACCAGCCGCAGGCCGGGCACCGTCGTCACCAACCACCCCAGAGTGGGCACTTGACCTCCTCATCTCGGCCGGCACCGGGCGGGCCACCGGACTCCACGGTAGATCGCCGTCCGAGCCCGGTCTGAACCGGGCGGCCGGTATGTGCCGCCCGGGCACCCCGAGTACTACCCGAGGCCCGGCTTCGGCCGTGCCCGCGCGCACGGCAATCGGCTCACCCCCTCCCCGGCGGCACCGTCCGTCACGCACCTCCGTCCGGCAGCCGACGCCCCAGGCGGGCCAGGTAGCCGGTGACGGCCTCGGGCTCGGTGCCCGGGGCCGTCAGGGCGAGGTGGTTGTCGGGGCGGACCAGGACCAGGGCGGGGCCGTGGCCGGCCAGGCCGTAGGCCGTGCGGAGGCGGCCGCCGGGGTCGGAGCGGTGGTCGACGGGCACGGCCCGGGCCCAGGCGGGGAGTTCGGGGGCCTCGGCGTCGAAGCAGAGCAGGGTGAAGTCGTCGCCCGCGAGCAGGGCGGAGAGCCGGACCGGGCCTTCGGGCCCGATCAGCACACCGTCCGGAGCGCGGTCGCCGGCCTGTACGGCGGCGCCCAGAGCGTCCCGCGCCAGGGGGCTCCAGCGGTAGTGGACACCGAGCCCGTCCAGCCCGGTGGCGCGGCCGGCCTCCAGGCCCTGACCCGGCGTCCGGACGGCGGCGAGCACCGTGCCGAGCAGCTCCGCGCTGAGGTCGACCGCCTGGGCGGCGACCGGCAGCCGCTCCTCCTGGTAGCTGTCGACCAGCCCCGGGCCGGCCCGGCCGCTCAGCACGTACCCGAGCTTCCAGCCCAGGTTGAACGCCTCCTGGATGCCGGTGTTCATCCCCAGGCCGCCCGCGATCGGCTGGACGTGCGCGGCGTCCCCCGCGAGGAGCACCCGGCCGACCTGGAGGCGCTCGGCCAGGCGGACGTTGCACCGCCAGGTGGAGAGCCAGCCGACCCGGCCCAGGCGCACGCCCGGCTGCTCCCCGGCGTAGGTGGCGAAGAGCCGGCGGAAGCTCTCCTCGGAGGCCGGCAGCTCCGCACCGCCGGGCCCGCGCTCGGGCGGGGCCTGGAACTGCCACAGCGGTGAGCCCTCGAACGGGCAGAGCAGCACGCCGCCCTCGGCGGTGAACCACTGGTGCCACACCTTCGGGTCGAGCCCCTCGACCTCGACGTCCCCGCAGACCATCGAAACCGAGGGGTCGTGGCTCCCCACGAAGGCCACGCCCAGGCCCTTGCGGACGGCCCCGCGCGCGCCGTCGCACCCCACCAGGTACGCCGCCTCGATCTGCTCGCCGTCGGCCAGGACGGCCCGCACCCCCTCCTCGCTCTGCTCGAAGCCCTGCTCGAAGCTCTGCTCGAAGCCGGTCAGCTCCCGGCCGTGCTCGACCTCGACCCCGTACGAGCCGAGGAGCTCGCGCAGCGCGCCCTCCACCCGCCACTGGGGGAGGGTGAGCGGGCTGTCGAACGGCACCTCGGGGGTCGGGCCGCTGCCCGCGACCGGATCGGACTCGCTGACGAAGGCGCCGTCGAAGTACTTGCGGAAGGGCAGGTGGGTGCGGCCCACGGCGAGCAGCCGCTCGGCCAGGCCGAAGTCGGCCAGCACCTCGAGGCTGCGGGGGTTGAGGCCCTTGCCCCGGGAGTGCCGGTGCGGCTCGGACGCCTGGTCGACCACCCGGACGGGTATGCCCTGGCGGGCCAGGGAGCAGGCCAGCGTCAGGCCCGTCGGCCCGGCTCCGGCGATCAGTACTGCTGTGCTGGTGGTGCCATCGATCGCTCTCATGGCATCAAGCGAACAGCAACTCGGTAAGAAATGCAACCGAGTAACAAATCTTCCTTGGTCTCTCCGTCTGAGTACGATGAACATATGAATCAGGCAGCAGGTCTGCGGACCCTCAAGAAGGAACGCACCCGCCGGGCGATCGCCGACGCGGCCGTCTCGCTCTTCCTCGCCAAGGGCTTCGACCAGGTCTCGGTGGCGGAGATCGCGGCCCGCGCGGAGGTCTCGAAGCCGACGCTGTTCCGGTACTTCGCCAGCAAGGAGGAACTGCTGCTGCACCGGTTCGCCGACCACCAGGGGGAGGCCGGCCGGGTGGTGCTGGCCCGCCCCGAGGGCGTCACCCCGCTCGCCGCGCTGCGCGCCCACCACCTGGAGCGGCTGGCCGCGCACGACCCGGTCTCGGGGCTGAGCGACGCCCCCGAGGTGCTCGCCTTCCACCGCCTGGTCTTCGAGACCCCGAGCCTCGCCGCCCACCTGGCCGCCTATCAGGCCGCCGACGCCACCGCCCTCGCCGAGGCCTTCGCCACCCGGCACGGCGGCGCCGCCGGCCTCGCCGACCGCCTGCTCGCCACCCAGTACCAGACCGTCCGCCAGACCCTCGCCCGCGACACCTGGCACCGCCTCACCACCGGCCTCCCCCTCCCCGAGGCCCACCGCCAGGCCGTCGCCGACACCGAGCTGGCCTTCGACCTCCTCGCCGACGGTGCCGCCCGGCTGGGCTACTGAGCGAATGCCGCAGGGGTGGGCGTGCTCACCAGACGGTGGCAGAAAGATTCCTGAGCCGTACCACGTCCAGGATGCGGAGGCGGGAACGGGTGCTGCCGACCACCCCTTCGTACCTCAGCTGTTCCATGACGCGGGAGCAGGTCCGCAAGGAGACCCCGCAGAGCGCTGCGATGTCGCTCTGGCCCAGCGGTAGGAGGAGGCCCGCGGTGTCGTCCCCCGAGAGGTCGAACGAATCTGCCAGGTCCACCAGTGCCGCACACACCCGGGCCATCGCCGTCCCTGCTTCACGCGTTCGTCGGGCGTTGGCGGCGGCGAGCTCGTCCGACAGCGTCCGGGCCAGGGCCATGCTCGCCGGAGGGTGATCGGCCAGAAAGGTTCTGAAACGCTCGTTCGGGATCAGCAAGGCTTCCACCGGCCCCAAGGCCTGGACGGTGGAACCGGCCGGGCGGCCGGTCAGAGCGCGCTCGGCGAGCAGGAGGTCTCCAGGGGTTCCCAGCCGGAGGAGGGTCTCGTAGCCGGCCGGACTTGACGCGGTCAGCTTGACGAATCCTTGGACCAACAGAGTGACGGGCCCGGCGGGCTCCCCCTGCCGGGCGAGGAGCTCCCTGGGGCGGAAGCTCCGGATGACTCCGAGCTGCCTCAGGTCGCGTCGCTCCTCGGGTGAGAGTTGATCGCTGAAGGAGTGCCGGTCGCGCCGCAGGCGCACGGCTTGCTGTCGGCCGGCCGGACCGGCCGGATGTGCGGTCACGGGTTGCGAGTGCTGCTCCTCGGACGTCTGGGAGCTGTCCCGAGCAGCGGTCCACAGCTCCCGGAACTGCTCCGGATCGCCGTCGAGTGCTCTGACGACCGGTTCCAGCGAAGTCCAGCTCGGGACACTTCGGGTCCGCAGCACCCGGTGGACCGTGTCATGGCTCAGGAGGGGGCCGGTCAGCCGTGCGAGTGCCCGCACGGACGGGCTTCCGGCGCGCCTGTGCAACAGGTCCAGCTGGTCGTGCAGGGTCGCCAGGGCGAGGCTCGCAGCTTGTGGTGCGTCAGACACGGTCGTGGACCTCCCTCCTGAGGGCTGGTCGCAATCCTTCGCGGTCTCGTCAGACTTCGGCTGGATACGCCATTTGGCGTGGAAGCATTCTGTCAGAGCGGCCAGACTCCGTGGGTGAACCGCCATACTGCGTGGCAGCACTCTGTCTTCGGACGGTCTGGCTGAAACAGAACGGGCCCGTGTCCTGGTGCACCAGAACGCGGGCCCGGCTGGGCGGACGGATCAGCTCTTCCTTGGCCGGTAGAAGATCCAGTCGCCCACGACCACGACGGCCCCTGTCACTGCGGCAGGGGTCGCGTGGCCGGCCAGCGAGAACCCTGTCTGGATGACTTGGAGCCCCGACCGGGCGTGAAACCAAGCCTTCGGCGGGGTGGGAGTCGTGTGCGTGTTGTGTCGCGTGCCGCCTTCGCGGGGATCCTCTGGCTGAGGATCGCCTGGTCCGTGCGACGGATCGTGCCCTTCCATTGCTCCTCCTGGCTACAACGCGTGGAACTGCGTCGTTGCCCGTCTGGCTGACGGACATGCCGCGCCAGTCAGTCCCAGAGGCGCTCAGGCTGAGCACGCGTCACACCTGGAGGTGTGACATTCGTACCCTCTCTCGACAATCCGCCTCCCGTAAAGCGGTCCTGACGGTTTGTTACAGATCGTTTGGGTGTGCCACCCTCGCTGCCTTGATGTCCGGGCGGGCGGCGAGGAGGCCGGCGGCGGTCTCCGGGAGGACCAGGGCGAGCAGGAGCAGCAGGGCGGCCGTCCAGCCGCCGGTGGCGGCGTGGAGGAGGCCGACGGCGAGCGGGCCGAGGGCGGCGAGGAGATAGCCGCCGGTCTGGGCGATGCCGGAGAGGCGGGCGGCGGTGTGCGGGTCCGCCGCGCGGAGGGTCAGCAGGGTGACGGCCAGCGGGAAGGCGCAGCCGTTGCCGAGGCCCAGCAGCACCACCCAGAGCCATCCGGCCCCCGGCACGAGCAGCAGCCCGGCCAGGCCGAGGCCCATCGCTGCCGCCACCACGGCCACCACCGGCCCCTGCCCCGCCCGCCGGGCGGCGACCACCGGGGTGGCGAAGCCGAGCGGAATGCCGATGGTCAGCAGCACGGACACCATCAGCCCGCTCTGCGCGGCGGTGTACCCCTGAGCCTGCATCAGCTCCGGCAGCCAGGCCGTCAGCACGTAGAACATCAGCGACACCGCACCCAGGAACCCGGTCAGCGCCAAGGCCAGCGGAGAACGCAGCAGCACGACCTCGGGACGCGCGGGCCGTGGCGGCGCGGGTGCGACGGCGCGGCCGCCCGCCCGCCGGGCCAGTGCGGTCCACGCCGTCGCGGCGGCCAGTGCGGGCAGCGCCCACACCGCCACCGCGGCCCGCCAGCCGGCGGCCTCGGCCAGGGGGACGGCGAGGGCGGCGGCCAAGGCGGCGGTACCGGACATGACCGTCATGGCCAGGCCGGTGTGGCGGCCGACGCGCAGGTGCTGTTTGACGTGGGCGGGGAGCAGCACGTTGGCCACGGCGATGCCCGCGCCGACCAGTACCGTGCCACCGAACAGGGCCGCCGTGGACGGGAGGGCCCGCAGCAGGCTCCCGGCCGTCAGGACGGCCAGCGCCCCGGCCACCGTCGCCTCCGTGCCTGCCCGCCGGGCCAGTGCGGGGGCCAGCGGGGCGAAGAGGCCCAGGCACAGGACCGGCAGGGTGGTGAGCAGGCTCACCGCGACCCCGCCCAGCCCGTACGCGTCCCGGACCAGGCCGAGCACCGGCGCCAGGCAGGTGACCGGTGCCCGGAGCACGGCCGCCAGCAGGACCAGTCCGAGGGAGTGTCGCATCGCGTCACCCGGCCGCGCCCGGTCAGGCCGCCGCCGGCCGCTCACGGGGGGCGGCGTCAGCGGCAGCCGCCTCCGCCTTCGCCGCCCGTCTGGCCTGGAACGGGCAGGCCAGCTGGACCTGGATCTCCTCGGAGAGGAGGTCCTGCTTGCCCTTGAGCGCGTCGGCGATCTCCTGGTCCACGGGGAAGACCAGCTCCGCCGCGACGTTGTCCTGCACGATCCGGGCCAGGTTGTCGAGGGCGGTGAGGACGGGGTCGGCGGGCAGTTCGGCGGTCGGCAGGTCGATCAGGTGGGAGTCGACCGTCGACGGGTCCATGAACTGCCGGATGACGATGGAGTTCTGGTTGAGCACCGAGGTGGTCCAGATCGACAGCACGACGGCGTAGAGCCCCCGCCACTGCTCCTCGCCGACCTGCTTCCGCCACCGCCGCATCACCGCCTCCACCCCGGCGATCTGCGCCTTCGCCGCGTACGCCATGTTGGCGCGGATGTCCTCGTACACGGCGCCGGTGAAGTCGGTGAACTCGTCGATGCCGAAGCTGCGCCGCTCCAGCGCGCCGCCGATGAAGCCGAGCGCGCCGTCCAGGATCCTGGTCGAGGAGGCCAGCAGCCCGGGCGGCAGCTCCGCCTCGCCGAGTTGGCGGTGGGCCGTGCGCAGGGTGTGCGCGAAGTGCTGCAGCGGCCGGACCCAGCCGGTCGCCTCCGGGGCCTTCAGGTAGGGGGCGAGGACGGTGAAGGTGCCGAGCGGGACATGCGCGATCGACTTGGCCAGCTCGAAGATCTCCGAGACGGGGTGCACCGTCTCCCGCTGCCCGTTGTGGACCAGGGTGAACAGGCCGCCCTGGGAGTCGTTCTGCACGACGATCACCGGGCTGAGGTGGTTGATCAACTCGGCCTTGAGCGCGGCGTAGTTGCGGCGCATGTCGACGTTGACCGCGAAGACCGTGTTGCGGGTGCGCCTCGTCCGGTCGGACCAGAAGGCGACCATCTCCTCGTCGTGCGGGTCGATGTCCTTGGCGTGGTCGTTCACCCGGCCGTCCGCCTGGACGAGCCCGGGGTGGTCGGTGGTGCCCATCTCGCTCCAATGCCGTTCGCCATCAGGGCGGGCGGCTGGGCCGTCCGCTCCTGCGGTCGGGCCCCACACTCCCCGTCCCGACGTCCCGGTCGACAGGGTTCACCGTCCCGAACCGGCCCGACGGCCCGGCGGCCCGTCGGGCGAAGGAGATTGACCTTAACGTTTCGTGAGAAATACTGTGAGCCGCTGGTGAAGGCCGCTGCCTCCACCGCCTCCCCCTCTGCACCCGGGGGAGACGACCGGCACCCAGGGGGACGGGTGCCGTGGTCGAGCGATCGGCGTGCACGTGCTGGGGGGCATACGTGCCGAAGCCTGCGCGCGTGCCCGCCCCGAACGGGGAACTCGTTACGTGAAAAATCTGACTCTCCCTGCCCGGAAGCGGGCCAGGGGGCCTCTGCCACGCCTCGCGGCGGTCACCGCGCTGCTGACGGCCGCGGCTCTGGGAGGTTCGAACCTCCAGGCGCTGGCGGCCGTGGCTCCGGCCGACCAGGCCGGCTCGGTGAGCGACGCGCAGTACCGGCAGGACCAGTGCTTCATGTCCGGCGTGCTGCGGATGGGCGGCCCGGCGATGAAGCAGCTGGCCGCGACGGCACTGGACGGCACACCGGACCAGCTGCACGCCGCAGTCGACACCGACACCCGCAACCACAGCACGCCGCTGCACGACGCGTACCTCGCGGACAGCAAGGCCGTGCAGGCGAAGGCCGACCAGCTGAGCGTCCGTCACAAGGACTGGGAGGCGCCGTTGGCGTCGATCCAGGTGCCGGGCGGCTTCCAGTCGGTGGCCGACTTCCGCTGGGCCCCGGGCTCCCCGGGGGACCAGCGGGGTGACTTCTTCGAGCAGACCGGTCTCGGCCCCTGGCTGGGCAAGCGGATGTGGACCTCCGAGTCCGACATCGGCAAGGTCGCCACTCCGGCGCCGACCGCCGACACGCTCAAGGCGGCCAAGGCGCTGGGCGATTCGCGCTACGGCGGCCCCTGGCCCGACCCGAGTGGCCCGGACTACCTGCGCCAGGCCACCGAGCACGTGCTGTGGGACCAGGACAACGTCGGCTTCTCGCTCTCCGCCGACGACACCCGGCTCTTCCTGCAGAACGGCGGCTTCCCGCGCAGCGCACCGGAGCCCGGCACGGCCGAGTTCCGGGTCGCGGTCGAGGACCTGAAGACCCGTTACGCCTCCTGCGACAGCAGCAACCCGGACAAGGTCGACGCGAACAAGGTGCTCGGCACCGAGGTCCGGACCGCCACCACCGAGTGGCAGGCCGAGATCGCGGGCCAGCAGGTGCAGCGCGACCGCATCCTGGCGGCGACCCAGAAGGCGACCGCCGCCCTGCAGACCGGCTCGCAGGCCCTGGGCGAGGCACTCGCGCAGTCCTGGCTGGCCGACCACCTGAGCCGCTGGCAGGCGTACTGGCTGCCCGGCGGCAAGGGCACCGAGGGCAGTGGGCCGATCGTGTTCCACCTGCACACCGCGGCCGGCAACTGCCTGGACGTGAGCGGCAGCAACCCGGCGAACGGCACTGTGGTGCAGGCCTGGGGGTGCAACAGCAGCGCCGCGCAGCAGTGGCGTCCGACGCCGACCGGGGCCCTGGTCAACTCGGCCACCAACAAGTGCCTGGACGTGGACGGCGGCCACGGACCGCAGGTCAACGGCACCAAGGTGCAGATCTGGGGGTGCAACGGCACCGGGTCGCAGCAGTGGCAGCTGGCCGCCACCAACGGCGGCACCACGCTGTACAACCTCGGCTCCAAGCTCTGCCTGGACCTGCACACCGCCAACCAGGGGCAGGCCACCCAGGTGTGGAGCTGCAACCGCACCGGGGCCCAGCAGTTCGACGCACAGCAGGACAACGGTGGCACCGGCACGGGCACCGACAGCCTGTCGTACCCGAAGCCGGCCGAGTTCGACGCGGTGAACAAGGCGCTGGCCGCCGCGCAGCAGGCGGCCAAGGTGCAGTGGGACCTCGCCAAGCAGCAGGCGCCGATCGCGCAGCAGGCGGCAAAGGACACCAAGGACGCACAGGCGAAGGCGTACGCCATCGCCGACGCGGCCGGTCAGCCGCGCGGGCGCGGTCTGCTGGCCGGTCAGCAGGAGGCGCAGGCGACGCTGGCCTCGGCGGCGGCGCTGGACGCGGTGGTGAAGGCCACCGAGACCACGTACAACGCGACGACGGCCTCGGGGGCGAACAGCCAGACGCTGCAGCAGCTGGCGCAGACCCAACTGCACGCCGCGCAGGCCGCCTTCCGCTCCACCGCCGCGCAGGCGGCCGCCGACCAGGCGAAGGCCGCAGCTGACGGCTCGGCCCAGCAGGCGGCGAAGGCGGCGCAGGCGGCCAAGGACGCGCAGACGGCGCTGACGACCGTTCAGGGCGCCGAGCAGAGCGCCAAGCAGGCGGCGGCCACCGCGAAGGCCAAGCGCGCGGCAGCCGAGGCGGCGCAGGCCACGGCGGCAGATGCCAAGAACAAGGCGGCCGCCGCGCAGGCCAAGGCCGACACCGACCGGGGTACGGCGCAGTCCAAGGCGGACGCGGCGGTGAAGGCGGCGGACGCGGCCAAGGCGGCCGGAGCCACGGCGGCGCAGAAGCGCAGCGACGCGCAGACCGCGGACAAGGCCGCTCAGGACGCCCGCCGCAAGGCGTGGGAGGCCGAGCAGGCGCACAACGCGCTGGCGGCCAAGGCGGACGCCGCCGAGGCCGACGCCGCCGCCAAGGCGGCCGGGCCCGACGCGCAGGCGGCCAAGGACGCGGCTGACGCGGCCGACGCGGACGCCACCACCGCACAGAACAACGCCGACGCCTCCTCGGCGGCGGCCGACCGGGCCACTGCCGACGCGCGGACGGCGGATGCCGAGGCGACCCGCGCCGAGGGTGCGGCCGCCCAGGCGCAGAGCGATGCGAGCGCGGCCAACGCCGCCAAGGCGGTGGCGGACCAGGCGGTGCGTACCGGCCAGTCGGCCGTCGCGGACGCCCGGGCGGCCTCCGACCGGGCCGCCGCCGACGCGGACGCCGCACAGAAGGACGCGGCCACCGCGCAGGCACAGGCGGATTCGGCCCGGTCGAACGCGATCGCGGCCTGGGCGCAGGCCGGCCAGGCGCAGGCCACCGCAGCCTCGGCGGCCGGGTTCGCGTACGCCACCGCGCAGGCGGCGGGCGCGGCGTCGGCCTCGGCACAGCAGGTCGCCGCGTCGGCCAACGACGCCGTCCAGCTCGGTGCCCCCTACCAGGACACCGACGTCTCGGCCGGGTTGGCGGTACTGACCGGTCAGGCGACCAAGACGATCGCCGAGCAGCAGCAGGCCGTCGCGCAGCTGAAGGCCGATCAGGCGAAGCAGGCGGCCGACCAGGCCGCCGCGCTGGCCAACGCGGCGACCGGTGACGCCCAGGCGGCCTCGCGTGCCGCCGCCGCGGCCGCCGCCTCGGCGGCCGCGGCGAAGAGCTCGGCGAAGGACGCGCTGGCCTCGTCGGCCACGGCGGCCCAGGCGCTGGCCGACGCGCTCGCCTCGCAGGCCCGGACTGTCGACTACGACAGCCAGGCCGCCGGTGACGCGGCAGCCGCCTCGGCGGCGGCCAAGGGCGCCGCGGGTGACGCGCACGACGCGCGGGCGTCGGCGGTCGCCGCGGCCGACGACGCGGACAAGGCGAAGGTCGCCGCGAGCGACGCGCAGTCCGCCGCCGCCACGGCGCGCGAGGTGGCCGCCCAGGCGGCCAAGGACGCCGACGCCGCGGCGGCGGCCGCCAAGGACGCCCAGACCCAGGCCGCCGCCGCCCAGGAGTCCGCCGTCAACGCCGAGAAGCTGGCGGCCGCCGACCAGGCGGCCAAGGCGCTCGCGGACGGGCAGAAGTCCGCTGCGGACCAGCGCGACCTGGTGCAGAGCGGTGGTGCCACGGGCATCCAGCGGGTCTTCACCCAGCAGACGGTCACCCAGCTCGGTGACCCGACCCCGGACGGCCCGTGCGTGCTCGGGGTCATCACCAGCCGCGACAGCGGCTGTGACGTCACCTTCACCGTCAAGTACAACGTGCGGGTCGACTACTACCTGCAGCTGCCGACCATCGGTGAGCCGGCCTCCGACATCCCCGGACCGGCGGCGTACTACAACATCACCTGGCTCGGCGCCGACAACACCGTGGTGACCAAGAAGACCACCCAGCACTTCAGCGCCATCTCGCTGATCCTGGAGGTCGACAAGGCGGTGCTCGTCGCGCTGGCGGAGAGCATCGCCCACGACGCGGACGAGTGCAACCGCAGTCACGGGCTCTCGCCCGCCTGCACCACGGCGCTGAACTTCCTGCCCGGTGGCAAGGCCGCCAAGGGCGCCGAGATGGCCCTGGAGGCGGACAAGGCCATCACCACGGGTGTCGACCTGGAGAAGGTCCTCGCGGACGTCAAGCTCGCCGACATCGAGGACGCCACCAAGGCCCAGCTGGAGCGGGACCTGCAGCAGGCCGAGGAGCAGCTGGCGAGCTGTGCCACCAACAGCTTCCCCGGCGACACCCAGGTCCTGCTGGCCGACGGCTCGCACCGGGCGATCAGCGCGGTCCGGCCGGGCGACCAGGTGCTGGCGACCGACCCGGCCGACGGCAGCACCAGGGCCGAGCCGGTCACCGCCGCGTTCTCGCACGGCACCCAGCGCCTGGTCACCGTCGGCCTGGAAGGCGGCGGCCGGCTCGACACCACCGCCTGGCACCGGGTCTACGTGGCCCAGCGTGGGTGGACCTTCGCGGTCGACCTGCACGCGGGCGACCAGGTCCGCCGGCCGGACGGTTCGACCCGTACCGTCACCTCCACGCAGGACCGGGCCGGTCTCGCCTCGACCGAGGTCTACGACCTGACCGTCGAGGGGCTCCACTCGTTCTACGTCCTGGCGGGGCAGAGCCCGGTCCTGGTGCACAACGCCTTCTGCCCCGAGGTCGACACCGTGGCCAACGACTGGGCCGCCAAGGGCCTGCACGCGAAGATGTCGACGGGGGAGGAGGTCTCGTTCTTCGGGGTCCCGACCGCCGACGGCGGCTTCGAGATCCAGTTCCGGCCGTCCTTCGGGAAGACGATCAGCGGAAAGGCGGCGAAGGACGCGGCGGCGGCCCTCAAGAACCCCAAGTTCCGCAAGGACATGCTGAAGAAGGCCTACGCCGGGCTCGGCTACCTCAAGCAGAATTCGCCGGGGACCAACGAGATCCCCAAGTTGGAGAACCTCATCCGAGCACTGGGAGGCACGCCGTGACAGCAGCGGACCGGTTGGCGGAGTTCCTTCGCACCGGCCGGCTCGGCCTGTTGGCGGTCGGCGCGTCGTACGCCGAGGTGCGGGCCGTGCTCGGCAGCACCGAGCTGGCCATCGACGGCCCCGACCCGGTGTACAAGTACGCGGGCGTGGAGCTGTACACCGACGGCGCCACCGGCCTGATCCGGACGGTCCAGCTGGAGCCGTTCGGCGGCGTACTCCGGCTCCCGGTCGAGCTCGGCCTCGGCGACTCGCTCGCCGTCCCGGCCGACCGGGACGGGCTCGTCGAGCTGCTGGACTCGCAGGGCCTCGGCCACTCGCTCGGCGAGTTCCACGTGCCTGGCCAGACGGACCTGATGGTCCACGGCAGCCGGGTCATGGCCTTCTGCCACGAGAACGGCGAGCTCCACTCGCTCGCGGTCTCCGCCGACCGGCCCAGGACCCCGACCGCCTGACCACCCACCACCCCGACACGGACCCCCCGCCGGCCCGCCCGGCGGGGGGTCCGCCGTTTCGAGGCTCAGCAGCCCGGTACGGCGGGTACGGCCGCGAGCAGGGCGAGGGCGGCGGCGTGCAGCTGGGCCTCCCAGGACTGCCGGTCGACCGGCACCGTGTACTCGATGCAGCACCCGCACTGCGGGATCAGGTCGAGGAACGCCCGCTCCGCCTCGGTGACCGCCTCCCAGGGGCTGTCCTCGTTCACCGGACCGGCCGAGGTCAGCTCGCCGGCGGCGTACCGCGCCGCCTGGCGGCGCAGCGCGTGACGCCAGGCCAGGCCGGGCTCGGGCAGCGGGATCCCGGCCTCGGCGAGGGACTGCTCGAAGGCGGCGCGGATGTCGTCGGTGTACGCGGTGCGCGGCCACCCGGCCAGGTCGCACAGCGTCGGCGTGTCCAGCCCGGCAGCGAGCAGTTCGGCCGCGAGCATCGGCAGCTCCGCCGCCGGGATCTCGTCCGTCCGGTAACGGCACGCCAGTTCGCCCAGGGTGGTGAGGGCGGTCTGCTGCTCGGTCTCTGCTGGTCCCATGGCCCCTACAGTGCCAGTACCGGCCGGGTGGTGAACTCCTCGTACATGTCCTCGCCGTCCTCGCCGTACACGAACTCGGTGGCGATCCGCCGGGCGGCCGGCAGGCCGAAGGCGCGCCAGTCGTCGAAGGTGAGGTCGGTGAGAGTCATGGTGCGTAGCCTGCCAGGACGCACCGACAGGGCGGGCCCGGGCCGCGGGCGGAGGAAATGCTGACGGGCCGACCTGCCGTTCGATTACGTTGGCCGCATGCGACTGACGAAGTACGGACATGCGTGTGTGCGGTTGGAGCAGGACGGGCGGGTGCTGGTGATCGACCCGGGGGAGTTCTCGGGGGACGAGCCGTTGGCCGGGGCCGACGCGGTGCTGCTCACCCATGAGCACGACGACCACCTCGACCGCGACCGGCTGGCGGCGGCCCGGCAGGCCGACCCGGGGCTGGCGGTCTACGCCCACCCGGAGCTGGCGGCCGAGCTGGGCGCGCAGGCGGTGACGGTCGGCGAGACCTTCGAGGCGGCCGGCTTCCAGGTCACGGTGGTCGGCGGGAAGCACGCCGAGACGGTGGACGGGCTGCCGGACTGCACCAACCTCGGGTTCCTGGTCGACGGGCTCTACCACCCGGGCGATTCGCTGCACGTCCCCGAGCAGCCGGTCGACACCCTCCTGGTGCCCGCCGCCGGCCCCTGGATCAAGCTCGCCGAGGTGGTGGACTTCGCCCGCACCGTCCGCCCCGCCCGGGCCTTCCCGATCCACGACGCCCACCTCAGCGAGATCGGCCAGGAGAACTTCGACGCCTGGCTCGACTGGAAGGGCGAGACCGAGTACGCCCGCATCCCCCTCGGCGAGTCCGTCGACCTCGGCTGACCGGACCCGCTGAGCCCCCGGCCGGCCCGGGGGCTCAGACCCGGTACAGCACGGCCCATGGCAAGCCCCCGTCGATCGGAGCGTCAGCGTAGCAAGGAGCCCCGGCCCCGCCGGGGAGGGCGGGGCCGGGGCTCGGGGAGAGGCCGCGTCAGGAGGCGGGGCCGACCTTGATGGTGGTCAGCCGGCCGTTCTGGGTCTCGCGGACGACCTCGATCTTGGTGTTGGTGTCCGGGACGTCGACGCCGACCTGCGGGTTGGCGGGGTCCAGGTACTTGTTGGTGTGGTCGTTGAAGACCGGGACGGCGGGCTCGGTGCCGATGGTGGTCGGGACGCCGGCCTTGTGGATGGTGAAGCCGGTGGTGGGCTTCAGGGAGAACGGCGCGTCGTAGGTCTGCGCCCGGCCGTTCACCAGCGAGCCGTCACCGAAGCGGGTCGGCGCCGGGTGCGCGTCGACGGGCAGGATCAGGCCGCCGCCGAGGTGGTCCTTGGTGTTGTTGTCCAGGTAGTCGGTGTCCCAGAGCCAGACCAGCACACCCTCCTGGTACGGGTAGGTGTCGATCACGTTGGCCTTGTTCTTGACGCCCCAGTAACCGAAGTTGTACGGGCCGGTCTTGAGGTAGGCGCCGTAGCCGACGTAGCGGCGGTTCTCCGCCAGGTAGGCGCGCGGGTGCTGCTGCACGGCGTTCTTGCCGTCGACGATCAGGAAGCCGCGGGTGTCCCAGCCCTGGTTGCCGTTCTCCGCGCCGTCGGCGAAGACGGTGGCACCGTCGGCCGAGATCTTCAGCGCGTCGATCAGCACGCCCTTGCCGTGGGTGTTGCTGTCCGAGGTGACGTGCACCCGGAGCTGCACCTGCTTGCCCAGGTAGGCGTCGAGGGGGACGTGGATCTGCTTGTAGGCGCCCGAAGTGCCGGTCAGGCCGGGGATGTTGGCGGAGGTCTTGCCGTACGGCACGCCGTCCACGGTGCCCTGCAGGGCGGTCCAGCTCTTGCCGTTGTCGGTGGAGGCCTCGAAGGTCAGGAAGTCGTAGTCCTGCTCGACGTCCCACCAGGCGGCGGTGTCCAGCGCGGCCGAGGCCGACTTGCCGGTGAGGTCCAGGTTGCGGCTCAGCGCGTTGTCCAGGTTGTCACCGGTGTTGCTCCACCACTGGGACTTGCCCTCGGCCGGATCGGCCAGGACGGTCGTGGTGGTGCCCGGAGGCAGGTGGACCAGCACGGCCTGGGCCTGGTCGGTGTTGTAGGCCGAAACGCCCAGCGTGTGGCTGGAGGTGGTGGCGGCCTGCGCCTCGTCGTAGTTCAGCCAGCCGAGCTGCAGCTTGCTCCACGCGTCCAGGTCGCCCGGGAACTCGCCCGTGGTGTTGCGGCCCCTGCCCAGGTAGGAGGCGGAGGACATCAGCGACCAGAAGCTGACGCCGTTGTCACCGCCCGTCAGCGGGTAGAGGTCCGGCAGGCCGAGGTTGTGGCCGAACTCGTGCGAGAAGAGGCCGACGCCGCTGTTCTCGCCCGCCTGCAGGTAGTCGTAGACGTAGTAGCCGGTGTCCCCGATCTGGGAGCCGCCGATCTTGTTCCCGGCCGGGCCCGTCTGGTGGGTCGGGTCCGGGAAGTCCCAGCTGCGGTGCGCCCAGAGGGCGTCCGCGCCCTGGGCGCCGCCGCCCCAGGTCTCGTCCACGCCCGCGTGCACCACGATGACGTTGTCGAGGTAGCCGTCGGGCTGGTTGAAGTTGCCGTCGTGGAGGTGGTCGTAGCGGTCCTCGACGTCGTACTGGGCCAGCTGCGCCTTGATGTCGGCGACCGAACGGCCCTTGGCGATCTCGCCCTTGTACCAGGCGTCGAAGGCGTCGCGGATGAACTCCTGCGCCTGGGTCCAGGCACCGCTGCCCTCGGGGCCCTTGTTGGAGCCGTAGCGGGCCTCGTTGTACGGGACGGTGACCCAGTCGCTGACGGTGCCGTCGACGTCGTACCGGCCCGAGGACTGGGTGCGGTAGTAGTTGCGCAGCGAGTTGGCGCCGGGCGTGCCGTCGAAGAACATCTTCTGGTAGTAGTCGCGGCTGAAGTCGCCCTGCCAGAAGGTGTGGGTGTCGTCCTTGCCCGGCTGCGGGATGGTGTTGTGCTGCGGGCCGGGCGTGCCGCCGTAGCGCGGGGTGCCGTTGTAGAGCGTGGTGTTGTCGACCTTGTCGCCGAACTGGGCGAGGATGACGAACACCTTGTCGGTGCGCTTCTTGGCGAGCTGGACGTAGTCCTTGCCGATCTTGGCGACCGGGGGCACCGTGCCGTCGGCGGTCTTGGCCACCGCACCCTTGTTGACCAGTTCCAGGGCCTTGGACTGGAGCGACTGGCGCAGCACCTCCTGCTGGGGGAGCGCCTTCTGCTGCGGGCCCTCACGGCCCTCGGAGCCGTTCTGGGCGGCGAGGGCCTGGGCGCCCGAGATCGTCTCGGGCTTGACGGGGGCGGCCTGTGCGGTGGCGCCGAGCATGGTCGCCGCTATCGCACTGGTGGTCAGCGCAGCCGCGAGGGCTGCTGACAATCTGCGCAACTGACCGGTCCTTTCCGGACGGGGGTGGTCGAGTGAGCGGGGGTAATATTTCACATGTCATCCATCACATGGAAGGCCCCGATTCGGATTGGTTTCCGAATCGGGGCCTACCGGGCACGAACCGTACGAACGACCGGTCAGCGGGCCAAGGCATCCCGCAGGAAGGCGAGTTCGGCCTCGGTGATCTGCTCGTTCACGCCGAACGGCGTCATGTGGCTGACCCCGGGCAGCGGCAGCACGCTGTGCGGGCGGCCCGCCTTGGTGAGCGCCTCGGAGAGCAGCAGGGAGTGCGAGGGGTGCACGTTGTCGTCCGCCAGGCCGTGGATCAGCAGCAGCGGCCGGGTCAGGTTCGGTGCGTCGTCCACCAGGCAGTCGGCCTGGTAGCCCTCGGGGTTCTCCTGCGGCAGGCCCAGGTAGCGCTCGGTGTAGGCGGTGTCGTACAGCCGGAAGTCGGTGGGCGGCGCGCCCGCCGCGCCCGCGTGGAAGACGTCCGGGCGGCGCAGCACGGCCAGCGCCGCGAAGTACCCGCCGTACGACCAGCCGCGCACGCCGACCCGGCCGAGGTCGAGGTCCGGCTCCCGCTCGGCCAGCGCCTGCAGCGCGGCCACCTGGTCGTCGATCGCGACCTGGGAGAAGCGGCGGAAGATCGCCTTCGCGAAGGCGGGGGAGACGAACGGCGTGCCCCGGTTGTCGGTGGTGACCACGGCGTAGCCCTGGTCGGCCCACCACTGGCGGGCCTGCCAGCGGCGCGGCTCGCTGGCCACGGCCTGGAAGCCGGGGCCGCCGTAGACGTCGAGCAGCACCGGCAGCTTGGTGCCCGGCACGTGGCCGCGCGGGTACACCACGGCGGTGGGCAGGCCGAGTTCGGTGACCCGGGCGAACTTGGGCAGCACCCGGTAGGGCAGCGGGGCGGCGTGGTCGGTGAGGCCGAACTCCTCGCCCTCGTGGTGCAGTCGGCGGCTGATGCCGTCCGGCCCGGCCGAGGTGAGCAGCAGGGTCTCGCCGCTCGCGATCGCCGAGTGCACGCCGGGGCCCTCGCTGAGCCGCTCGGTGGCGCCGCTGTCCGGGTCGAGCAGGTAGACGTGCTGGTCGGCCGGGTCGCCCTCGCCGGCCTCGATCAGCAGCTGCCCGCGCAGGCTGCCGACCACCCGGCGGACCTGCAGCCGCTCCGCGCTGAGGATCTTGCCGTCCAGGGCCACCGCCCGGGCGGTGCCGCCCTCGTGGTCGGCCGAGGTGAGCAGCCGGCCGTCGGCGAGGCGGGCCGGGGTGCCGGGCAGGTCGTCCACCCAGAACTCGTCGACGGTGCGCGAGAGTTCGCGGGTGTCGCCGCTGGCGGGGTCGGCGGTGAGCAGCAGGACGGTCTGCTGCAGCCGGTCGGCGACGGTCAGCAGGATCTCGCCGGTGCTCTCCCAGCCGGCCGCGCACAGGTAGGGGAAGGCCTCGGTGTCCCACCGCAGTTGCCGGCGGGCGCCGTCCAGGCCGAGCACCCAGAGCTGGAGGTCCACGTTGGGGCCGCCGGCCTGCGGGTAGGCGAAGCTCTCGGGGGCCAGCTCGGGGTGCGCCGGGTCGGCGAAGTACCGCAGCGGCAGGGCGGATTCGTCGATCCGGGTGGCGAGCACGGCCGAGCCGTCGGGGGAGAACCAGTGGCCCCGGGAGCGGCCGAGCTCCTCGGCAGCCGCGAACTCGGCCACGCCCCAGACCCCGCCGTCGGCCGGGCTGAGCGGCTCCTGACGATCCGTCAGATGCAGCTGGCCGTCGAAGACGTAGGCGACCACCGAGCCGTCCGGGGCCGGGCGTGGGTCGAAGGCCGGGCCCGCGACCGGGAGTTCGGTGCTCGTGCCGGCGACGGTGTCGGTACGGAAGACGCGGCCGTCGAGCGCGAAGACGGCCACCGAGCAGTCGGCGGTGGCGGCGAACGAGCCGATGCCGACGGCGGCGATCCGCACCCGCTCGCGCAGCCGCCGCTCCAGGGCGGGCAGGTCGGCGCGCGCGCCGGTGCGCTGCGGGGCCAGTACGGCCGGGTCGGCGACCAGCCGCTCCTGGCGGGTGGCCAGGTCGAGCAGCCAGAGCCGCTCGACCGGGTCCTCCGAGCCGGTCGAGCGGAGGAAGAGCAGGCGCGAGCCGTCGCCGGAGATGGTCACGGCGCGCGGTGAACCGTAGGCGAACCGGCCGGTTCGGGCGCTGAGTGCGAGGAAAGAGTCGGTAGAGGTCACCGCCCGATGGTTGCCGTGGGTGCCCGTTCTCGGCTAGAAGTATGCAGTGTGAAATGTCACACATCATTACGCACGGTGTGTGACGCGGAAGGAGCGCAATGACAGCGGAAGCCCCCCGCCCGCTGGCGGGCACCAACGGGCTGTTCGGCCTCGACCCGGCGGTGGCCCACCTCAACCACGGCTCGTACGGTGCGGTGCCGCTGCCCGTCCAACGCGTGCAGGCCCGGCTGCGCGCCGAGCAGGAGCAGGATCCGGACGGCTTCTTCCTCGACCTGCCCGACCGGATCGCGCACGCCCGGGCCCGGCTCGCCACGGCGCTGGGCGGCAAGCCCGACCGGATCGCACTGGTCACCAACGTGACCGAGGGCATCGCCGTGGTGCTCGACTCCCTCCCACTGGCCGAGGGCGACGAGATCCTGGTGACCGACCACGGCTACGGCGTGGTCAACAAGGCCGCCGAGCGCAAGGCCGCCGAATCCGGCGCCACCGTGCGCTGCCTGCGCCTGTCGCTGCACACCCCGGACGCGGACGCCGTCCGCGAGCAGGTGCTGGCCGCCGTCGGGCCCCGCACCAGGGTCGCGGTGCTCGACCTGGTGACCTCGCCGAGCGCGCGCGAGATCGCGAGCAGGCAGCTGCTGGCGGATCTCGCCGAGCGCGGGGTGATCACCGTGGTGGACGCGGCCCACGCGCCCGGCATGCTGCCGGTCAACCTCGGCGAGAAGGCCGGCGGCGCAGACTTCTGGGTCGGCAACCTGCACAAGTGGGCCTTCGCCCCGCGCGCCACCGCCGTGCTCGCCGTGTCCGGAGCCTGGCGGCCCCGGATGCGCCCGCTGATGTACTCCTGGGAGCACGACCGGGGCTTCCCCGGCCGGGTCGAGTGGCGCGGCACCGCCGACTACACCCCCTGGCTGGCCGCCCCGACCGGCTTCGCGCTGCTCGAGCAGCTCGGCGCCGAGCGGGTCCGCACCCACAACGCGGCGCTGGCCGAGTACGGGCAGCGGCTGCTGGTCGACCGGGCCGGGCTGCGCGAGCTGCCGGTGATGGCGGGCCTGGCCATGCGCGCCGTCCGGCTGCCCCCGGGCTGCGCCGAGAGTGAGCACACCGCCAAGGCCCTGATGGTCGCGGCCCACCGCCGCCTCGGCATCCGGATCGCGGTGCGGCCGTGGACCGGCGGCGGCGTGCTGCGGATCAGCGCCCAGGTCTACAACCGGCCGGAGGAGTACCAGAAGCTGGCCACGGGCATCGGCGAACTGCTGGGTCGCTGACGGCCCGTGGCCTTCCTAGGCGGGCGGGCGGTTCTGCAGCTCCGCCAGTAGCAGGCCCTGGTCGGTGAGCAGTTCGGTGAGGATGCGCCGGGCGGTGCGTAACAGGTCCGCCACCTCGCCGCCGGCCAGGGCGTAGACCACGGTGGTGCCCTCGCGGGTGGCCGTCACCAGGCCGTAGCGGCGTAACTGGGCGAGCTGCTGGGAGAGGCTGGAGGGCTCGATCCCGATCGCCGTGACCAAGTCACGGACGGGGGTCGGCCCGTCCTGCAGCAGCTCCAGGACCCGGATCCGCACGGGGTGCCCGAGCATCCGGAAGAACTCGGCCTTGGCCTGGTAGAGCGGTACCGGCACCTGCGCCCCCTTCCTTCCGTGCCGGCCGGTCAGACCTCAAGGGTCGCCTCGATCCGCCGCAGCTGGTGCCGGGCCATCGCCAGGTTGGCCCGGCCCCGGTTGAGCGCGAGGTAGAGGAAGAGGCCGCGTCCGGTGTCCGTGGTGAGCGGCCGGATCAGGTGGTACTGGCTGGTCAGGGTGACCAGGATGTCCTCGATCGCGTTGTCGTGCTGGCCGAGCATCTCCATCGTGCGCATCTTCGCCCGCACCAGGTCGGTGTTGCCCGCGGCGGCCATGTTGAGGTCGATCTCGTTGCTGTCCCCGAGGGTGCCGAGCGCCATCCCGCTGCCGTAGTCCACCAGGGCCACGCCCATCGCGCCCTCGATGGTCATCGCGTCCTTGAGCGAGGTCTCCAGATTGGCCATGGTGGCTCTCCTTAGTCCGTGGGGCCTTCGGTCGGTCCGACTGTAGGGAGCCGCCCACTCGGGCACGCCGGATGAACGGAACCGATCGGAAGAGGCCGGAATGCCGATCGATCTAGAGCTGTTCACGTCAATCTGAAGACATTTGCAACTGCGGATCTGATCCCTTCCGCGCCCCCGGGCACCGCTGAGCGCCGGTTCGGGCCGCGAAAAAAGGGTGCATTCGATGTCCGTGGTGCCGGGTAACCTCAAGCCGAGATGTTCGATCACCACACCACTGACCAGCCGTCGCGCCGCCCCACGGAAGAAGAGGTGACGCCGATGAACGGCGCCTTGCCCGAAGACCAGGCGGAGCTCGGCCCGGCCGAGGCGTACGCCGCCTTCCGCCGCCGCGCCAAGGAGCAGAAGACCGCCCTGTACGGCTTCAAGGAGCTCTACGACTTCCCGCTCGACCCGTTCCAGATCGAGGCCTGCGAGGCCCTGGAGGCGGGCAGCGGCGTCCTGGTCGCCGCGCCCACCGGCTCCGGCAAGACCATCGTCGGCGAGTTCGCCGTCCACCTGGCCCTGCAGTCGGGCCGCAAGTGCTTCTACACCACCCCGATCAAGGCCCTGTCGAACCAGAAGTTCGGCGACCTGGTCAAGCGCTACGGCGCCGACAAGGTCGGACTGCTCACCGGTGACAACAGCGTCAACGGCGACGCGCCCGTGGTCGTGATGACCACCGAGGTGCTGCGCAACATGCTGTACGCGGGCTCCAGCGCGCTCGACAGCCTGGGCTACGTGGTGATGGACGAGGTGCACTACCTCGCCGACCGCTTCCGCGGCGCCGTCTGGGAGGAGGTCATCATCCACCTCCCCGAGTCGGTGGTGCTGGCCTCGCTCTCCGCCACCGTCTCCAACGCCGAGGAGTTCGGCGACTGGCTGGACACCGTGCGCGGCGGCACCAAGGTGATCGTCTCCGAGCACCGCCCGGTGCCGCTCTGGCAGCACGTCATGGCCGGCAACCGGATGTACGACCTGTTCGCCAACCCCGACCGGGACGGCCGCCCCAAGGACGCCCCGCGCAACCCGGCCAAGGCCGTCAACCCCGAGCTGGTCCGGCTCGCCCGCTCCGAGCAGGCGGGCAACCCGCGCGGCGGCGACCGCTTCCAGCGCGGCCGCGGCCGCTCGATGCCCACCGGCCGCCCCACCCGGGTCTGGACGCCCGGCCGGGTCGACGTGATCGACCGGCTCGACGCCGAGGGCCTGCTGCCCGCGATCACCTTCATCTTCAGCCGGGCCGGCTGCGAGGCCGCCGTCCAGCAGTGCCTGACCTCCGGCCTGCGGCTCAACCGTGACGCCGACCGGGCCCTGGTGCGCGCCATCGTCGAGGAGCGCTGCGCCGACATCCCCGACGAGGACCTCCACGTCCTCGGCTACTTCGAGTGGCTGGACGGTCTGGAGCGCGGCATCGCCGCCCACCACGCCGGCATGCTGCCGAGGTTCAAGGAGGTGGTCGAGGAGCTCTTCGTGAAGGGCCTGGTCAAGGCCGTCTTCGCCACCGAGACCCTGGCGCTCGGCATCAACATGCCCGCCCGCTCGGTCGTGCTCGAGAAGCTGGTCAAGTGGAACGGCGAGATGCACGCCGACATCACCCCCGGCGAGTACACCCAGCTCACCGGCCGGGCCGGCCGCCGCGGCATCGACGTCGAGGGCCACGCCGTCGTGCTCTGGCAGCGCGGCATCGACCCGGAGGCGCTGGCCGGGCTCGCCGGCACCCGTACCTACCCGTTGAAGTCCTCCTTCCGCCCCTCGTACAACATGGCCGTCAACCTGGTCTCCCAGTTCGGCCGCCGCCGCTCCCGCGAGCTGCTCGAGACCTCCTTCGCGCAGTTCCAGGCCGACCGCTCGGTGGTCGGCATCGCGCGGCAGGTGCAGCGCAACGAGGAGGGGCTGGCGGGGTACCGCGAGTCGATGACCTGTCACCTGGGCGACTTCCAGGAGTACATGCGCCTGCGCCGCGACCTCAAGGAGCGGGAGAACGAGCTCGCCCGCGAGGGCACCGGCCAGCGCCGGGCCGCCGCCATCGACGCGATCGAGCAGCTCAAGCCGGGCGACGTGATCCACGTACCGACGGGCAAGTTCGCGGGCCTCGCGCTGGTGCTCGACCCCGGCCTGCCGCCGGTCAGCCGCTCGCCGCGCAGCCAGCGCCACCCGGATTACCAGGACGGGCCACGCCCGGTGGTGCTCACCGCCGAGCGGCAGGTCAAGCGGCTCGCGATGATCGACTTCCCGTACCCGGTGTCGGCCGTCGAGCGGATGAAGATCCCCAAGTCCTTCAACCCGCGCAGCCCGCAGTCCCGGCGCGACCTCGCCTCCGCACTGCGCACCAAGGCAGGCCACCTGGAGCCCGAGCGCTACCGCCGCGGCCGCGCGGCCGCCGCCGACGATCCCGAGATCTCCCGGCTGCGCACCACCCTGCGGGCCCACCCCTGCCACGGCTGCGACGAGCGCGAGGACCACGCCCGCTGGGCCGAGCGCTACCACCGCCTCACCCGGGATACCGAGCTGCTCGAGCGCAAGGTCAAGTCCCGCACCAACACCATCGCGCGGACCTTCGACCGGGTCTGCGGCCTGCTCACCGATCTCGGCTACCTCGAGGGCGACACCGTCACCCCCGACGGCAAGCGCCTCGGCCGCCTCTACGGCGAGCTCGACCTGCTCGCCTCCGAGTGCATCCGCGAGGGCGTCTGGAGCGGCCTGGCCGCGGCCGAACTCGCCGCCTGCGCCTCGGCGTTGGTGTACGAGGCCCGGCAGGCCGACGACGCCGCGGCCCCCCGGGTGCCGGAGGGCGGCACCAAGGAGGCACTCGGCCACATGGTTCGGATCTGGGGCCACCTGGACGCCCTGGAGGAGCAGCACCGCATCAACACCGCCGAGGGCGTCGGCCAGCGCGAGCCGGATCTCGGCTTCGCGTGGACGGCGTACCGCTGGGCGCTGGGCCACAACCTGGACTCCGTCCTGCGCGACGCCGACATGCCGGCCGGCGACTTCGTCCGCTGGACGAAGCAGCTGATCGACGTGCTGGGGCAGATCCAGGACGCGGCGGGCGACGACGTCGCCCTGCGGGCCACGGCGCGCAAGGCCGTGGACGGCCTGCGGCGCGGCATCATCGCCTACTCGTCGATGGGCTGATCCCTTCGGGTGCAACCGAGGGATGGCGGGGGGCTGCAGGCTGTCGGGGGTTGGCAGCGCAGTTCCCCGCACCCCTGAGAGTGCAACTGGCCGCCTGCTTGAACAGGTGGTCGCGCTCGGGGGCATTGGTGGCCTTCTGCGCCGCCTCCGCGTAGAGCTCGGCTGCCCGGGCCAGGTCGCCGGCGCGTTCGTGGAGGTAGGCGGAGGCGGCGGTGTGGCGGGGGAGGGCCGGGTCCAGCTCGGCCAGGGCGGCGAGGCCGGCCCGGGGGCCGTCGGCCTCGCCGAGGGCGACGGCGCGGTTGAGGCGGGCGACGGGGTTGGGGGTCAGGGCGGCGAGTTCGTCGTACCACTCCACGATCTGCACCCAGTCGGTCTCCTCGGCGGTGGGGGCGTCGGCATGCAGGGCGGCGACGGCGGCCTGGGCCTGGAACTCGCCCAGGCGGTCGCGGGCCAGGGCCGCCTGGAGGATGCCGACGCCCTCGGTGATCAGACCGGTGTCCCAGCGGCTGCGGTCCTGCCCGGTGAGCGGGACCAGGCTGCCGTCGGGGGCGGTGCGGGCGCTGAGCCGGGCGTGGTGGAGCAGCATCAGGGCGAGCAGGCCGGACACCTCCGGGTGGTCGATCCGGGCCGCGAGCTGCCGGGTGAGGCGGATCGCCTCGGCGGCCAGGTCGACGTCCCCGGAGTAGCCCTCGTTGAAGACCAGGTAGAGCACCCGCAGCACGGTCGCCACATCGCCCGCCCGGTCGAGCCGTACGCCGGAGACCGTCCGCTTGGCCCGGCTGATGCGCTGCGCCATCGTCGCCTCGGGCACCAGGTACGCCTCGGCGATCTGGCGGGTGGTCAGGCCGCCGACGGCGCGCAGCGTGAGCGCGACGGCGGAGGAGGCCGTCAGCGAGGGGTGGGCGCAGAGGAAGTAGAGCTGCAGGGTGTCGTCCGCCTCCGGCGCGGGCCCGGGGGCCGGCTCCTGGTCGATCCGCTCCTCGCGCCGCTGCCGGGCGGTGTCCGACCGTACGGCGTCGAGGAACTTGCGCCAGGCGGCGGTGACCAGCCACCCCTTGGGGTCGCGCGGGGGATCGTCCGGCCAGCTGCGGACGGCCTCCACCAGGGCGTCCTGCACCGCGTCCTCGGCCGCCGCGAAGTCGGCTCCGCGGCGGACGAGGACGGCGAGGACGCCCGGGGTGAGGGACCGGACCAGGGCTTCGTCCATCGGTGCGGTCAGTCCGTGACGGTGGGCGGCGCGGTCAGGAAGGGGCGCAGCTCCAGCCACTCGTGGATCGGCTTGCCGTCCGCACCGGGGGCGGCCGAGAGCTCACCGGCCAACTCGACGGCGCGCTCCTGGCTGTCCACGTCGATCACCATCCAGCCGGCGATCAGGTCCTTGGCCTCGGGGAACGGCCCGTCGGTCACCGGCGGGCGCCCCTCGCCGTCGTAGCGGACCCAGAGGCCCTCGGGTGCCAGCGCCTGGCCGTCCACGAACTCGCCGGTCTGCTCCAGCCGGGCCGCGAAGTCGCCCATGAAGGTGATGTGAGCGGAGATTTCCTCGGGCGTCCAGTGCTCCATCGGCACGTCGTTCACGGCCGCCGGGGCGCCTCGGTAGTGTTTCAGCAGCAGGTACTTGGCCATGATTTTCCTCCTTGCCGGTGCGACCCATTGTGGTCGCCTTCACCCCTGGGACGGAGCAGGCCGCGGGTTCTCGACATCGCCGCCGAAGATTTTTCCGGTTCACCTCCGCCACACCAGGCGTTCGGACGGCGGTGCGAGGGTGCGGGCGCCCAGTCGTCCTTCCGAGAGGCCCGTCTTGAAGCACACCGCCACTCTCGCCGCCGCCCTGGCCGCCACCACGCTGCTCACCGTCGGCACCGCCGACGCGGCCCCGGCCGAGGGGTACTACGGGACCAAGACCCCGTACGCGCCGCAGCAACCCCTCGACCGCTACCACCACGCCCCCAAGGGCTTCACCCCGGTCTTCACCGAGAACGTCGCCCGCCACGGCTCCCGCGCCATGACGGACGGCAAGGACGGCGACGCCGTGCTCGCCGTGCTCGACCGGGCGCAGGCCGCCGGCGCGCTGACCGGGCTCGGGGAGCAGCTCGGCCCGCAGGTGCGCTCCCTGCTGGCGGCCGCGGCCGGGATCGGTTACGGGAGCCTCGCCGGGCTCGGGGTGCAGGAGCAGCAGGGGACGGCACGGCGCCTGGAGCAGCGGCTGCCCGAGCTCTTCGACTCGATCGTGGCCGGGGGCGAGCCGATCGTGGTGGAGACCTCCGGGGTGGCCCGCGTGGTGGCCAGCGCCAACGCGTTCACCGGTGCCCTGACGGCCGCGGACCCGGGCCTGACCGGCCTGGTCCGGCCGCCGGTCACGGACAAGAACCTGCTGTACTTCCACAAGCAGCCGCAGAACGCGGACTACCAGGCCTACCTGGCCGATGACCCGGAGCTCCACGCCACCCTCGCGCAGATCCGGGACCAGCCCCGCACGGCCTCGGTGGCCCGACACGTCGTCACCCGGCTGTTCTGCCCGGAGTTCGTGCAGACGCTCACCCCTGCCGAGCAGCAGGCCTTCGCCACCGCGCTCTACCAGCTCTACGGCGCCGCCCCCGACCTGCGGGTCGAGGCGCCCGAGGTCGACCTCGGCCCCTTCCTGGCCCCGGTCGACGCCAAGTGGCTGCAGTACCTGGACGACGCCGAGGAGTTCTACGAGAAGGGCCCCGCCTTCAGCGGACGCACCATCACCTACAAGATGGCCAACCCCCTCCTCGACGACCTCTTCGCCCAGGCCGAGGCCAAGGCGGCGGGCACCAGCGACAACGGCGCGGTGCTGCGCTTCACCCACGCCGAGGAGATCGAGCCGCTCGCCGTGCTGCTCGGCCTGCCCGGCAGCACCGAGCCGGCCGACCCGGCGCAGCCGTACACCTATGCGAACAACCCGTGGCGCGGGGCCCGGGTCGCCCCGATGGCCGCCAACATCCAGTGGGACGTCTACGCGGGCAATGCGGCGGACGGCAAGGCGCCGGCCTACCTGGTCCGGATGCTCTACAACGAGAAGGAGACGTACTTCCCCGCCTCCTGCAAGCCCTTCACCAAAGGCGGGTACTTCTACGAGCTGGACGAGCTGAAGCGCTGCTTCGGCCGCTGAGGCTCTGTTGCAGCCGACTGTTACAGCCGACTGTTACAGACCCGCCCGGAGGCTGTTACGGCACCGGCCCGGGGCTGTGAGGTGCGGTTCCTAACGTCTGACGTACCGACTCGCGGCCAGCAGGAAGCGGGCGGTGACCATGCGGAGGGAATCCCATGACAGCTCCTCAGGCAACTCCTCGGAAGACGGGCCGGCGTGCCGTGCGCCTCGCCCTGGTCTCGGTCGGCGCGGCCGGTGCCGTCGCCCTCTCGGGCGCGGCGGCCTTCGCCGACGGCACGCCCGCCCCGGCGGTGTCGTCCGCGCCCACCGCGGCCGCGAGCCCCAAGCCCTCGGTCTCCCCCAGCGCCGCCCCGGCCGGTACGGGTACGCCGCAGGTGAAGGCCGTCCCCAAGGGCGGCGCCCAGACCGGTGAGGGCGAGGAGAGCCACTCCACCGCCACCCTGGTCGCGGGCTCGGGCCTGGCCGCCGTCGGTGCGGCCGGTATTGGCTTCGCCGTTGTCCGCCGCCGTGCCGGGGCCCGGGGCTAGCCGAGGCCGCCGTCGCCGCCGGCGCCCTTCGTGCCATCGCGGACCGAGTGGTGGGTCTGGCGGAGGGGTTGTTTCCGTGGGCGCACAAGGTCACGGTGCGCAAGGAGTGGCTCTACAACTGGATCGAC
>NZ_JBEOWY010000034.1:0-82709 GCF_040296285.1 Kitasatospora sp. NPDC002227 | reverse complement strand
ACAACCGCAAGCGGCGGCACTCCGCCCTCGGTTACCGCAGCCCGGTCGACTACGAGCGACAGCACGCCGCCAGCGTCACTAACCTGGAGCTGGTCGCATAACTGGCGAGTGTCCACGAAATAGGGCAAAGCCCGAACCTCGGCTACCAGGGCGGCTGGACCGACAGCGCCACCGGCCTCGTTGGCACGGCCAGCCGCTGGTACAACCCGGCGACCGGGACCTTCACCAGTCGCGACACCGCCGATCTGCCGCCCGTCAGCTCCGTCAACGCCAACCGCTACGCCTACGCGAACAACAACCCGCTCACCAGCCAGGACCCGTCGGGCCACAGCAGCCGCTGCGACGAGGGACCAGATGGCGGCGGGGACGGCGCTGGGGCCGGTAGTGGTGGAGGCGGTGGCGGCGACGGCTGGGAACCGCCCGCAGGCTACGACTCCGCTGACGATGGCTCGGAGGCGATGGCCGAGGCCAACTACGAGGCCCGGCTGGCTGCTCAGCCCTACTACTCCAGGCCGGCTGGCCCGCAGCGCTCGCAGTACATGCTCTCCAACGGCAGCGTCGTCTGGGTTTACAGCGACGGACAAGCACAACAGATGCAGGAGGACCTCAACCGCGAGCTCGAGGCCGACCGGATCGAACGGGACTTCGAAGAGTGGGAGCGCGAGCTCGAGGAGTACCGGAGGGAAATGACATCCGCCGGCGACTCCAGTCATGACGTTGACGTCAACGAGCTTCTCGGCCTTGCCTCGATTCTCCCTGGAGGATCCAGCTGCAGCATCGTCACCCACCCTTCCCCCCCGCCGCCTACTGCCAAGGACGGGCTCGGCAAGAAGCCGGTCAACGACAAGCCCATCGACAACGGCGACAATGACCTCGTCAACGAAACGGTCAAGCATCACGCGCCCCCGGCATCCAAGCCGGGTGACACGCCGACCGACCCGCTCCAAGTCCAGGCCCAGTCGAATCCGGTGACCGCTGCCACTTCTCATCCGGCATTGCCTGTGGGGGACAGCAGCTCAAGGCTTGCTCTACCGGCCGGGAACAACCGATTGGCATTGAGTACCGCATTGGGGAGGGGGTGGCAGGCCGGTGAAGACTATGCTCGCAATATGTATGGCGGGAAGGCCACTCCTTTCAAGGTTGACCCTGAGGCGGATGCGGTTGACCGATTTCCGATCACCGATACAGGTCTCCGAAATGTGGACTCTGCCAGCCATGAGCAAAATGGGACTATTCTCGCCGTAGAGGTCAAGAGCTACCGGAGGTTCCTTTCCAAGGTCTCGATGGTCGACGGGGAGGAAGTGGTTTCCTGGTACAAGAACTCCGTTTCACTGCGCGGCATCGAACATCAAATAGCAAAGGACGTGGCTTTGCGGAGCATTGATCCGAGCTACGATCCCAGATGGGTATTTATGGGGGCGGGGCCGGCCCAAGATACGGCCGACAGGTTGAATGAAGCTGGTATCATCTATGTGTGGCACAACCCGTACTAGGAAGGGCGGCATATAATCGTGAGGTACCCCCAGCCGGACGTGGCCGCATTTGCAGCGGGGAGTCGAGATCATTGTCGAGGTATCCTGGGGGACATCGGCGAGGATCCTGCTCTGATGGAGAGGGATCCAGCCTCCGCTCTCCGCGTGATGGAGGAAGTCCTCTCGGCCGGAATGGATCCGATCGCCATGACGGACGACGAGAGGGTGAGATTCCAATCGCTTCTCATGGCATTCATCGCCGAGTTTTTGATCAGTCAGCACGGGGCCAAATGGGATTGGGTTGTTGATGATTCATCGCCGCTGGGCGGACGGTGGGTTGTGAACGGAATTCCTCATCCTTTGAATCAGCAGACATTTGCCGTTGATGTTGGCCAGATTGCTCATAATGCACTCGCTAGTCGCAGGGTCAGCCTGGTTAGCCTGGTCAATGAGGCGGAGCGGGAGTCGGGGATGCGCATTATCAGGGCGTAGGTTTTGCGGCGATGGGGTGTGCTGCGGCACTCACCCCATCGCCGTAGCCTTCAAGGCTGGGGCGGATCACCGCCACCTACGGCAGGTCGTCGATGTCCGTGAGCAGTGCTGGGTACTCGCCGGTCGATACGGGCGAGCTCAGGTCCAGCAGGCGCCGCGAGTCGCTGCTGCCAACCAAAGGCAGGAACGGCGAGGGCGGCAGCCGTTCGAAATCGGTGAACATCCCGATCATCACCCCGTCCAAGCCGCACATTCGCCCGGCGGTCTTGCCGAGCACCCGGGCGTCGAACACCGGCTCCCGCTCGTCCTCGTACCACTCCAGGCCAGCGAGCTACTTAAACTTGATTGGGTCCTACTGTCGCGCGTCAGACTATGTGGCAGGGCTCGTTTCTTTCGGGTCCTGCTGCACAGAGGAGTCTGATCGTTCATGGCAAGGCCAGCGGCGGTGCCGCCGGAGGAGAAGGTCCGGATCGTGCTGTCGATCCTGGCCGGTGAGATGACGGTCCCCGAGGCCGCGCGGCGGGCGAAGGTGTCCGAGCAGTCGATCGGGAACTGGAAGCGGCAGTTCCTTGAGTCCGGCCGGGCCGGCCTGGCGTCCGGGAAGTCCGGTCCCAGCAGCCGGGAACAGCAACTCGAGGCCCAGGTAGCGGACTTGACCCAGGCCCTGGGCGAGGCCGCCGTCGAGTTACGGGTGTGGAAGAAGTCCGCGGAGGGCCGGCTGGGCCCTTCGAAAACCTTGAGGTGATCCGCGTGGATGCGGGCATGCCGACCGCGAGGTTCTGCAGGCTGATCGGCGTGCCCGAGCGGACCTGGCGCCGCCACCAAGCCCGAGCCCGCTGTGGCGCTGACCTGCGGGGACCGTGGCCGCGTCCCGCCCGGGAACGGGTGCGGGACGCCGCTCGCCGGCACGCGCTCGCCCACCCGGCCTGGGGCCACCGGAAAGTCTGGGCGATGTGCCGCCACGACGGCCACGACGTGTCGCAGGCGACCGTGCTTCGGCTGCTGCGGGACGAGGGCCTGCTCCTGGAGGCGAACTACCAGCGCGAACGCCGCCAGCTCGCCGCCCGGCGCAAAGCGGCCTTCGCCACCGAGCCGACCGGCCCGAATCAGGTCTGGCAGCTGGACTTCTCCGAGTTCGAGACCACCTCGGGCGGAGTCTGGCGGCTGGCCGGCTGCCGGGACTACTGGTCGAAGTACGAGCCGGGCTGGCATGTGGCGCCCACGGCGAACCAGCACGACGCGATCGCCGCGGTCGAGCTCGCCCTGGCCGAGGCCGAACGCCTGGCTGGGCACCCGCTGGTCGCCCTCGCCCCGCGCGACGCGGACGGGGCAGTCCAGCCGCTGGTCACGATCGTGACCGACAACGGCGGACCGTTCCGCTCGTTCCGGTTCGAGGCGTTCATCGCCACCCGTCCCGAGCTGCGGCACGTCCGCACCCGGGTCCGCACTCCAGGCCAGAACGGCTCCCGCGAGCGCGGCTTCGGGTCACTGAAGTACGAGAAGCTCTTCCTGGAGGAGATCCCCGACGCTCTGGAACTGGTCCGTCACGCCGAGGACTACCGGCGCAAGTACAACACCGTCCGCCCGCACGAGGCCCTGGCCTGGAACCGCCCGCACGACGTCCACACCGGAGTCGCTGCGCCAGTGGGTCGCGCGCTCACATGACCCCCACCGAGCGGGAGAAGCTGCGTCAGCTGCGCGGGCAGGTCTGTGAGCTGGAGCTGGAGAAGGAGATCCTGCGGATGGCGGCCCAGCCGCTCGACGGCGATCCGGCGCTGCTGCTGCCGGAGGCCCCCGTGGTCTGCTTCGACCGCCGCGACGACCTCCAGGACGCCTTCGTCCGCGAGCTGACCGGCAGCCTCGACGCGAGCCCGCTGCGCCACTACGTCCCGTCCAGCGAGGGGTTCGCGGACGCGGTCTGCGCCGGTCTCGGCTGGGGTCTCGTCCCGCACAGCCAGGCCGAACCCCGGCTGCGCGGCGGCGCGCTGGTCCGCTTCCTGCCGGACCGCACGGTCGAGGTTCCGCTGTACTGGCAGCAGTGGCGGATGGACTCGCCCGCGCTGACGGCGGTCGCCGACGCGGTGGCGGCGGAGGCCGCCCGGGCCCTGCGGGAGGCGGCGGGGCAACGGGCTCATCAGAACCTCATGGCACAGGCCCCAGACTGCCGGAGCCGGCGACGGCGCTCCCTGAACCCCCCTGCCGGGGAGCGCCGTCGCCGCCCTGCCCGGCCCTCACCGGCCGGGCACCGGACCAGCACGGCAGAACGGACCAGGACAGTGCGCGCACCGACTCGGCAGACCGCCCGCCCCCTCCTCCCGGCGCTGGCGGCCCTGCTCGCGGCGGCGGCCCTGGCCGGCTGCGTCCCGGAGGGCGCGAACGCCCCGCGCCCGGCCGCCGCCCCGCCCACCGCGAGCACCGCGCCCGCCGACCGGCCGGAGCTGCGCCCCTTCTACAAGCAGCAGCTCGCCTGGAGCAGCTGCGGCGAGCAGCTGCAGTGCGCCACCCTGACCGTCCCGATGGACTACGCCGCGCCGCAGAACGGCAAGACCTTCACCCTCCCGCTGGCCAAGGCCACCGCCACCGACCCGGTGCACCGCAAGGGCTCGCTCGTCTTCGGCACCGGCGGCCCGGGCGGCTCCGGCGTGCAGCACCTCAAATCCGGCGGCGCCGACTCCTTCGGCAAGCAGACCAGAGCCCGCTTCGACCTGGTCGGCTTCGACCCGCGCGGCGTGGCCGGCAGCACTCCGGCCGTCGACTGCACCCCGCCCGACACCCCCGCCGGCGGAGGCCAGGACAGCCCCGCGCCGCTCCACCCCGGCACCGAGGCCGAGCGCCGGGCCGCCCTCGCCGACGCGGACCGCGCCGCCGCCGAGTGCAAGGCCCGCAGCGCCGAGCTCCTGCCGCACGTCGGGACGCTCGACGGCGCCCGCGACCTGGACGTCCTGCGGGCGGCCCTCGGCGACGAGAAGCTGACCTACCTGGGCTGGTCGTACAGCACCTACCCCGGAACGGTGTACGCCGAGCAGTTCCCCGAGCGGGTGCGCGCCCTGGTGCTCGACGGCGTGGTGGACCCGGCCCAGGACTGGACGCAGCAGGTGCTCACCGGCGGCCGGGCGTTCCGCCGGGCGGTCGAGGACTACGCGGACCGCTGCCCCCAGGTGGTCCAGCAGGGCTGCCCGGCCGCCACCCCGGACGGGATCCGGCAGCTGATCGCCGACCTGTACGCGAGGACGGCCCGCCACCCCCTCCCGGCCGGGGACCACGACCGGCTGGACGAGACCACCCTGCACACCGCCCTGACCATGTCGATGTACACCCCGGAGAGCCAGTGGCAGCCGCTGTCCGAGGGCCTGAGCGCCGCCGCCAAGGGTGACGGCAGCAAGCTGGCGGCCATCGCCAAGGAGAGCGCCGGCGTCCAGGACCCCGGGCCTGACTCCGACTCGGATACTGACTCCGGCTCCGGCTCCGACTCCGACTCGGGCACCCCGGCCGCCGAACCCCGCGACAACAGCGCCGACGTGCTGACCGCCGTCAACTGCCTCGATGTGCCACACCCCGCCGACCCCCAGGCGTACTGGGACCTCCTCGACCGCACCCACCGGGACTCCGGCACCTACGGCGACTCCCTCCTGCTGGCCGAACTCACCTGCCGCACCTGGCCCAAGGGCCCGACCACCCCGCACCGGGTCTCCGCCACCCACCTCCCGCCCGTCCTGGTGGTCGGCACCACCCTCGACCCGGCCACCCCCTACGAGAACTCCCAGAGCCTGGCCGGCCAGTTCCCCGGCGGCATGCTGCTGACCCTCGAGGGCCCGGGGCACACCGCCTACGGCCGCGGCAACACCTGTATCACCGAGGCGGTCGACCACTACCTGGTCGACCTCGCCCCGGTCCCCGCCGGCACCACCTGCTGACGGGCCGTCGGCAGCTCAGCGGGCGGAGGTCAGGTGGGCGAACACCACGGTGTTGGACTCGTAGCCCGTCCGGCGGTCGAACCGGCCGCCGCAGGTGATGATCCGCAGCTCGGCCCGGTCGGTGGCGCCGTACACCTGGGCGTCCGGGAAGTCCTTCTTCGGCAGCACCCGGACGGAGTCCACGGTGAACACCGCCGTCCGGCCGTCCTTGCGGGCCACCTGGACGGTGTCGCCTGGGCGCAGCAGCCCGAGCCGGTAGAAGACCGCCGGTCCGCTGCGGTTGTCGGCGTGCCCGACCACGATCGCGTTGCCGGCGGCCCCCGGCGTGGCGCCGTCGCGGTACCAGCCGGCCAGGTTCCGCTGCTCCAGCGGCGGGGTGTCCAGCCGGCGGGAGGCGTTGAGCCCGAGCCCGTTCATCGGGGCGTCCACCTTGATCGCGGGGATCCGGATCCTGGTCGGCACCGAGACCGGCAAGGGGGTGGCGCTCGCGACGGGTGACGGAACGTCACTGCGGTGGGCGGACGGCTCGGGGGCCAGCGGCGGCCCCGCCCGGCCGGTGCTCCCGTCGAGCACCAGCCAGCCCCCGCCCGCCGCGAGCAGCACGGCGAGCACCCCGGCCCGCCACCGGCGACGAGCGGCACGTACGGGGCGGTCAGGACTCGGCATTGCGCCCGGAGCGGCGGCGCAGCGCCCGCAGGCCCAGCCCGGCCGCACCGGCCAGCAGGGCGGCGCCGCCGAGCAGCTCGCCGGAGTCCGGCCCCGACGTGCCGCCACCGCCGGTGCTCACCGGGCCCTGCGGCGCGACGGGCGAGGACGACCCGCCGGGCGCCGGACCGGCCGAGGAAGTGACCGACGGGCTCGGCGAGACCGGCGGGGTGGGCGGGTGGCCCGGGGGTGTGGGAGTGGGCGTGGCGCACTGCACCTGGAAGACCTTCTGCTTCGCGTTGCCGCTCTCGCCGACGAAGGTCCATTCGAGCTTGTAGTGCCCGTCGGGCAGGGTGTACGTCTGGGTCGAGCCGGTGCCGGTGACCAGCACGATCGACCCGGCCAGCACCAGTGCGTTGCCGGTCGGCGGCTGCTGCGAGATCGTCCAGCTGACCAGCTGGACGGTGTCGAAGCCGAAGGCGTCCAGGTAGAACTTGCAGACCTTCGGATCGTCGTTCTGGCTGGTCACCGCCGTGGCGCTGTCGTGCACCTTGACGTCGCCGTTGTCGCCGGGCGCGGCGGCCGCGAGCGGGGCGGTGCCGAGGCTGAGCACGACGGCGGTGGCAGCGGCGGCGGCAGCGGCCGGCCACCGGTGGATCGGCAGGAGGGAGGCAGGTCTCACGGGCGGGCACTCCAGGGTCCGGGGCCGCCCCCGGGCCGGGCGGCCGTCCCGCCACCGTCCGGCCGACCGCCCCCGGCGACAGCCTCGCCACGCGCACGCCGCCCTCCCAATCCCCTCAATGGCGCAACTCAATGGCGCAACTCGGCGGCGCGACCGGCGCCCTCAGGCCAGCCGCTCGGCGAGCCAGGCGCCGATCGTCCGCCGGGGTGCCTGGGCCAGCAGGCCGTCGTGGGTGGCGTCCACCGGGACGGTACTGACCCGGCCGTCCACGTAGGGCAGCCAGTCCGCCGGCTCCCGGCCGGGGCGGGGCTCCTCCCGGGTGACCCGGAAGACCGTCAACTCGCCCCGGTAGCACGGCGACCGGGCCGCCAGGGCGAGCCGGTGCACGTGCGCCGAGACGGCCACCGCCCGCCGGAGCAGGCCCGGCCCCGCCGAACCGGCGTACTCCGCCGCCTCCACCGCCCCCTCGCGGTGGCGCGGCGTCGGGAAGGCGTCGAGCAGGGCCAGCAGCGCACTCTCGGCGAGCCCGGGGTAGGCGGTACGGCAGTGCTGGAGGTAGGTGCCGAGCGCGCCGCGGGTGACCACCACGCCCTTCGGGCGGCCCGTGGTGCCGGAGGTGTAGCACAGGTACGCGGCGCTGTCCGGCCCGGTCTCGCCGCCCGCCTCCGCGGGCTCGCCCGGCAGCAGCTCCGGCGAGTCCGAACCGGCGCCGTCGGTCAACGGCCAGGCCGGGCAGGCGTCTTCGGTGATCTGCGCGAGCCGCTCGGCCGGGTGGTCCGGGTCGAGGTAGACGGCGGTCGCGCCCGCCTCGGCCACCGCGAGCAGCGCGGCGACCAGCCGGGCCGAGCGGCGCATCCGCACCCCGACCCGCACCTCCGCGCCCGCGCCGACGGCCCCGCACTCCCCTGCCTCGCCGGAACCACCGTCGGCTGCCGCACGGCCGCCTCCCCGTCTCCTCGCTCACCCTCGGCCCGCCACGGCTGCGGCGGCCCCAGCCGTGAACCCTGGCAGCCCGCTCTTAACCCTAGAGGCCGGGGCTCGGCGGCGATCCCTCGCTCATGCCCCCTGACGGCCCATCACGCGGCCCGGCCTGCCGAACATCGGATCACCTGATCGGTAACGTCCGCTCCAGTGTGCCCACCGCGGCCCGACCGGAGGAGGACCACCATGGCCGACCGCGACCCCGCCCTCCGGCCGCCCGAGGCCCACCACCCGGCCGCCCACGACACGGCCCGCCTCGCGCTGGTGGTCGGTGCCCTCGGCGTGGTCTTCGGCGACATCGGGACCAGCCCCATCTACACCCTGCAGACCGTCTTCAACCCGGACGACCCGCACCCCGTCCCGGTCACCACCGCCAACGTCTACGGCGTGGTCTCCCTGGTCTTCTGGTCCATCGTGGTCATCGTGCTGGTCACCTACGTGCTGCTCGCCATGCGCGCCGACAACGACGGCGAGGGCGGCATCATGGCGCTGATCACCCTGCTGCGCCGCTCGGCCGCGCAGCGCGGCAGGCGCACCACCGCCGTACTGGCCGCCCTCGGCATCTTCGGCGCGGCCTTGTTCCTCGGCGACAGCATGATCACCCCGGCGATGTCCGTCCTCTCCGCCGTCGAGGGCCTCAAGGTAGTCGAGCCCTCCTTCGAGGACGCCGTCGTCCCGCTCACCGCCGTGATCGTCGCCGCGCTCTTCCTGGTCCAGCGCCGGGGCACCGCGGCCGTCGGCCGCGTCTTCGGCCCGGTGATGATCCTCTGGTTCCTCGTCATCGGAGCCTGCGGAGTCCGCGGCATCGCCGACCACCCGCAGATCCTCAAGGCCCTCTCGCCCAGCTACGCCTTGTCCTTCCTGGCCGGCCACTTCGGCACCGCCTTCTTCGCCCTCGCCGCCGTCGTCCTCGCCGTCACCGGCGCCGAGGCGCTCTACGCCGACATGGGCCACTTCGGCCGCCGCGCGATCACCCGTGGCTGGCTGTTCGTCGTCCTCCCCGCCTGCGTCCTCAGCTACCTCGGACAGGGCGCGCTGATCCTCGCCGACCCGGCCAACATCAGCGGCCCGTTCTTCCTGCTCGTCCCCGGGTGGGGCCGCTGGCCGATCATCCTGCTCGCCACCGCCGCCACCGTGATCGCCTCCCAGGCCGTCATCACCGGCGCCTACTCGGTCGCCTCCCAGGCCGCCCAGCTCGGCTACCTGCCACGCCTGCGGATCGCCTACACCTCCGAGTCGACCATGGGCCAGATCTACGTCCCCTGGATCAACTGGCTGCTGATGGCCTCCGTCCTCACCCTGGTCTTCGCCTTCCGCAGCTCCGCCGCCCTGGCCTTCGCCTTCGGCATGGCCGTCACCGGCACCATCACCATCACCACCCTGCTCTTCCTCTACGTCGCCCGCGCCCGCTGGAACACCCCGCTCTGGGTGATCGCCACCGGCGGCACCCTGCTGCTCGTGGTCGACCTGCTCTTCGTCTCCGCCAACGCCACCAAGCTGCTGCACGGCGCCTGGCTGCCCCTGCTGATCGGCCTGACCGCCTTCACCGTCATGACCACCTGGCAGCGCGGGCGCGAGATCGTCACCGCCGAGCGCGAGCGCCACGAAGGCCCGCTGCAGCAGTTCGTCGACCAGCTGCACACCGGCGAAGTGCCCGCCGTCCGCGTCCCCGGCACCGCCGTCTTCCTCAACCGCGGCAACCTGACCGCGCCCCTGGCCATGCGGGCCAACGTCGAGCACAACCACGTCCGTCACCAGCAGGTCGTCATCCTCTCCATCGAGACCGACACCGTGCCCCGCGTCCCCACCGAGCGGCGCGTCCTGGTCGACGACCTCGGCTACGCGGAGGACGGCATCGTCCACGTCACGGCCCGCTTCGGCTACATGGAGACCCCCGACGTCCCCGGCACCCTCGCCCTGCTGGCCCCCGCCGCCACCGAAGGCCCGGTCGAGCTCGACCAGGCCTCCTACTTCCTCTCCACCATCGAACTGCGCCGCGGCCAGGAGCCCACCATGGCGCCCTGGCGCAAGCGCCTCTTCATCGCCACCTCCTACATCACGGCCGACGCCGCCGAGTACTTCAGCCTTCCCCGGGACCGCACCATCATCATGGGCTCCCACATCGAGGTCTGAGCCCATTGAACCCGGGCCGGCCCGCCTTGACGGCTCCTTGATCCGCCCGGCCGCGGCGTTGACGCGGCCTGGGCCCGCTGACCGGCAGCCTGCTCTCCCCCAACGTGCTCCGGCAGGCCGAGCTGGTCGCCCTGCGGGTTCAGGCCGAAGCGCCGCCCGGAGCGCCCTGACCGCCCACCGGGAGCCCGAAGTCGGCGCACAGCCCGTCGATCCGCGCCTCGGCCGCCGGGTCCAGCTCGGCCAGCAGCTCCCGGGCCCGGTCGAAGGCCTCCGCCGCCTGCGCACCGTCCCCGCGCGCGGCCAGCGCCGTCCCCAGGTACTCCCAGCACTTGCCCTCGAGCGAGACGTGCCCGACCTCGCGGTTGGCCTCGATCCCCTTGCGGGAGGCCGTCACCGCTTCGTCCAGCCGCCCGGCGCCGTACAGCAGCAGGCTCAACTGCTCATAGCCGATCGCGGTGTTGAACCGGTCGCCGAGCTCCTCGTAGACCGCCATCGCCGCGCCCTGCAGCTCCAGGCCGCGCTCCGTGTCGCCGAGCGCGAGCGCGATCTGCCCCAGGCCGCTGAGGGTCGCACCCTCGCCGAACCGGTTGCCGATCGACCGGTGGAGCTCGAGGGCGGCCTCCATCGCCCGCGAGGCCTCCTCCAGGCGCTGAAGCTCGTAGAAGACGATGGCGAGGTTGTAGCGGGCCGTCGCCTCGCCTCGGACGTCCCCCTGCGCCCGCCGCATCACGATGGCGGCGCCGAAGGAGTCGATCGCCTCGGCCAGCCGCCCGGCCCGCAGCTGCGCCGAGCCGAGGTCGATCAGCAGGCTGGCCTGGTGGTCCTCGCTGCCCGCCTGGCGGGCGGCGGCCAGCCCGAGGGTGCAGGCGGTGATCCAGTCCTCCCAGTAGCCCCGGTGGTTGAACAGCTCCCAGAGCGCTGTCGGCAGCCGCATGGCGACCCCGTGCCGCTCGGTGGCGGCAGCCGTCGCGAGCACGGCCATCAGGTTGCGGTGCTCCGCGTCCAGCCAGCTCTGCGCCGCTTCGTACGAGGCGAACTCCAGCCGCCCGCGCCCTGGTTCGACCTGCTCGGGCACCGCGTGGCGCCGCTGCGGGGTCATCACCCGGGCGGCGGCGTCCGCGCTGTGCAGGTACCAGCCGAGGTACCGGTTCAGCGCGTCCTCCCGGGCACCGGCCGGTACGTCGGCGAGCAGCCGCTCCCGGGCGAAGACCCGGATCAGGTCGTGGAAGGCGTACCGGCGCGGCCGCGGCGCTTCGAGCAGGTGGATCCGGGCCAGGGCGTCGAGCGTGTGCTGGGCGCTGCGGGTGTCCACGTCCAGCAGGGCCGCCGCCGCCGGGGCCGTCACGTCCGGGCCCTCCCACAGGCCGAGCAGCCCGAAGGCCGAGGCCTGCGGCGCCGGCAGGCTGTTGAAGCTGACGGCGAAGGACGAACGGACGGCCCGGTCCTCCACCGCGAGCTCGTCCAACAGGCTGCTCTCGTCCTGGAGTTGCTCGGCCAGGGTCTCCACCGTCCAGCCGGGCTGGCAGGCCAGGCGGCTCGCGGCGATCCGGATGGCCAGCGGGAGCCCGGCGCAGATCCGCAGCACGGTGGCGACGGCCTCCGGATGGGCGGCGACGGAGTCCTCCCCGACGATGCGGGTGAACAGTTCCAGCGCCTCCGCCTCGCCCAGGACGCTGACGGTCAGCCGCTGCGCGCCGTCCAGCGCGGGCAGCGCGCTGCGGCTGGTGATGATCACCGCGCAGCCGGCCACCCCGGGGAGCAGCGGGCGCACCTGCGCGGAGTCCTTGACGTTGTCGAGCAGGATCAGCGCGCGCCGGCCGGCCAGGGTGCTGCGGTAGAGCGCCGCGCGCTCCTCGGGGTCGGAGGGGATGTTCTCCTCGGTGATCCCGAGCCCGCGCAGGAAGCGGGCGAGCACCTCGTGCGGGTCGGCGGGCGAGGCCCCGGCGCCGTGCAGGTCGGCCTGCAGCTGGCCGTCGGGGAACTGTGCGAGCACCCGGTGGGCGACGTGCACGGCCAGCGCCGTCTTGCCGATGCCGCCGGCCCCGTCGAGCGCGGTGAGCACGACGGCCGTACCGCCCTGGCGCCCGCCCGCACCGACCAGCAGACCCTCCAGCCGCCCGACCAGCTCGGCCCGGCCGGTGAAGTCGGCCAGATCGGCGGAGAGTTGGGCGGGGCGCACCGCCGCGGGCCCGTCCGGCTGCGGAGCGGCGGGGCGCTGCGGCGGCGAGGCGTCGCCGCTCAGCACGGCCCGGTGCAGCTCGGTCAGCTCGGCGCCGGGTTCGATCCCGAGCTCGTCCACCAGGGCCCGCCGGGCGTTCTGGAAGACCTCGAGCGCCTCCGCGCGGCGGCCGCAGCCGTGCAGCGCGAGCATGAGCTGGCCCTGGAGCTGCTCGTCGAAGGGGTGGTCCTCCACCAGGTCGGCGATCTCGCTCACCAGCTCGGCGTGCTCCCCGAGCTTCAGGCGGGCCGCCACCAGCTGCCGCTGGGCCCGCAGCCGGAGCCCGGCGAGTGCCTCCTGCTCCCGGTCCAGCGCCGTCCCGGGCTGCACGTCGGCCAGCGGCTCCCCGCGCCATTCGGCCAGCGCCCGGCCGAGCAGCTCGCGGGCCCCGGCCCAGTCCTGCGCCGCCAGCGCGGCGGAGCCCTCCTGTGCCAGCTCCTCGAACCGGTGCAGGTCCAGCTCCCCCGGCCGGACGGCCAGCCGGTAGCCCGGCCGGGCACTGGTGATCCGGGCGCCCGCCTCGGGGCCGAGCTGCTTGCGCAGCCGTACGACCATCACCTGGAGTGCCTGGCGCGGCTGCCGCGGGCGCTGCTGCTCCTCCCAGACGCAGGCCGCCAGGGTCTCGAGCGACACCGCGCTGTCGGCATGGACGAGCAGCACCGCCAGCAGACTCCGCATCCGCCCCGGCGGGACGGGGCACGCCGCCCCGGCGTCGTCGCCGACCCGCAGTGCCCCGAGCAACCCGAACTCCATGCCCCACCCTCACTGTCCGCCCGGCCTGGCTGTAGGCACGCTGTCGAATCGATGTAGACGCAGTGTAGGCGGCCCGGGCGGGCCGCTCACCTGCGCTCACGGGCGGCGAGCGCGGTGCCCGGGCAGGCGGTCACCCCGGCTGGGCGAGACCGTGCCGGAAGGCGTACCGCACGGCCTGCGAACGGTCGCGGGCTCCGGTCCTGGTGCAGATCCGGTTGAGGTGGGTCTTGATGGCGGCCTGGCTGATGTGCAGCCGGTCGCAGATCCCGGCGTTGGGCAGCCGTTCGGCGATCAGCCGCAGCACTTCGGTCTCGCGCGGCGTGAGCCCGTCCGGCACAGACGCGCCGGTGCCGGTGCCGGTGGCACCGGCACCGGGCGGGGCGTCGGCGGGCGCGGTGGCCCGGGACAGGCTGAGGACCAGGTACTCCTGCACGACGGGGTCGAGCCGCACCTGCCCGGCGTGGACGCCCCGCAGGGCTTCTCGGCGGCCGGCCGGGCCTCGGTCAGTGGTCCGCGGCACCGCCGGGCCCGGCGTGCAGTTCCGCCGCACGCTTGAGGTGCTCCAGGGCCTGGCGCATCCCGGTCTCCAACTCGTCGGCGTGGCTCCGGCCGCCGCCGAGGAGCAGGCCGGCGAAGATCCGGCTGAGCAGGGTGAGCCGCTTCGGGACGGGGCGGCGGTGGGTCACCAGTGTCCCCTCGGCATGCGGCGTGAGTTCGTAGATCCACCGCGCCCCGCTGGTCCGGGTGTCCCAGATCAGGCTCTGCTGCGGCACGACCTGCCGGACGACGTTGCGCGTCGGCCAGACGACCAGCTTGCGCCGGTTCCAGCCGATGTAGACCTGGCCCGCCCGGAAGCCGCCCGGCTTGAGAGGGGTCATGCCGAGCAGTTCGGGACTGGCGACGGCGAGCGCCCGGGTGTCGGTCAGCAGGGCCCAGACCACTTCGGGCCGCGCCCGGACCACCGTCCGGGCGTGCAGTTCGCGGTCCGCGTCCATCGCCTGTCTCCTGTCGGTCCGGTCGTGACGTCACTCGTCGGCCTGGGCGGGCCCCGCCGGTCAGCGCACCCGCCCCCGGGCCTTCAACGGTACCGGCGGCAGCTCCGGCGCCATCAGCCGGTCGCCGTCGAAGCCGTGCACCTCGCCGAAGAGGGAGCCGGTCTGCCAGTCCTCCCGGGCCTGCTTCATCTCCTCGCCGGTGCGGGTGATGAAGTTCCACCACATCACGATCTTCTCCTCGAACGGCACGCCGCCGAGCAGCAGGATCCCCGCGTCCGTCCGGGCCCGCAGCGGCAGTTCGCGGCGGCCGCAGCCGAGGTAGAGGAGCGAGTTCGGCTCGACGGTCACGCCGTCCACGTCCACGCTGCCGCTCATCGCGAGCACCGCGTACTCGAACTCCGGCTCCAGCGGCAGCCGGTGCGCAGCGCCCTCGCGCAGCTTGAAGTCCGCGCCGACCAGCGGCGAGTAGGCGGTGCCGGGCGAGGTGGCGCCGTCCAGGGTGCCCATGATGACGGTCGCGTCCAGGCCGGAGGCGGTGACCGTCGGCAGGGCGCCGTGGTGCTCGAAGGCGGGGGCGACGCCCCGGTGCTCATCCGGGAGGGCGACCCAGAGCTGGGCGCCGTGCAGGATCCGCGGGTGCGCGTGCGGGGACTGCTCGGCGTGCGAGATGCCCCGGCCCGAGGTCATCAGGCCGAGCTCGTACGGGCGGACGGTCTGCAGGCTGCCGAGGCTGTCGCGGTGCAGGATCTCGCCGTCGTGCAGCCAGCTGACGGTCTGCAGCCCCAGGTGCGGGTGCGGCGGCACCATCATCCCGGGCCGGTGCTCGACGTCGTCCGGCCCGTAGTGGTCGACGAAGCACCACGCACCGACCATCCGCCGGCCGAGGTTCGGCAGCAGCCGCCGTACCTCGGTCGACTCGCCCAGCGGCACCTGGCGCCCGGTCAGCAGCTCCTTGACCGGGCCGCTGTGGGGCTCGCAGCCGCAGGTGGTCGGGGTCGGCTTGAGGTCGAGGTTGCTCACGCGAACGTCATCTCCATCCATCGGGCGCTGTCGGCAGCCGGGCGGTGCGGGCCGTCACACCCGATCATCCGTCAGACACCCACCGAACACGAAGCGCACGCCCCCGACCCCGTCAGAGTCGCCCAAGCCCAGGACAGGGCGTCAGTGCGCGCAGGCCCACGGCGCCTTCGCCGTCGCGGCCTCCGCCTGCGCCCGCAGCCCCCGTACGGCCGCCGCCGGGTCCGCCGCGCCGTACACCGCCGAACCGGCCACGAACACGTCCGCGCCCGCCTCGGCGCAGCGCTCGATGGTCGAGGCGGAGACGCCGCCGTCCACCTGCAGCCAGAGGTCGAGGCCGTGCTTGCCGATCAGCTCCCGGGTGCGGCGGATCTTGGGCAGCATGATGTCGAGGAAGGACTGGCCGCCGAAGCCGGGCTCGACGGTCATGATCAGCACCATGTCCAGCTCGGGAAGCAGGTCCTCGTACGGCTCGATCGGGGTGGCCGGCTTGAGTGCCATCGAGGCGCGGGCGCCCTTGGCCCGGATCTCCCGGGCGAGGCGGACGGGCGCGGCGGCGGCCTCCACGTGGAAGGTTACCGAGCCGGCGCCCGCCTCGACGTACTGCGGGGCCCAGCGGTCCGGCTGCTCGATCATCAGGTGGCAGTCGAGCGGGGTGCCGGTGGCCCGGGCCACCGACTCGACCACCGGCACGCCCAGGGTCAGGTTGGGCACGAAGTGGTTGTCCATCACGTCGACGTGCAGCCAGTCCGCACCCCGGACGGCATCGGCCTCCTGGGCGAGCCGGGCGAAATCGGCGGAGAGAATGCTGGGGCTGATCTGGGCCATGACCGACTACCTTCGTGCGAGGGCGTGAGGGCTAGGGTGCCGGGGCGAACGGGCACCTCGCCCCATCATCCCGCGCCGGGGCACCGGCCACCGCACCCGCCGCCCCCGGGTGATCGTCATCACAGCCCGGTCAGGGTTAACGGGGCCGTCGCCGTGGTCATCAGCACTGCGTCGACCCACGCCGCCCCGAGGAAGGCCCCCGATGTCCGACCGCGTCCCCCTCGCCCGCGCGCTGTGGCGGCTCTACGAGCCGGTCTACGCCGTCACCTTCCTCCAGCCCGAGAGCCGGGCGGCCTTCGAGGCGATCGGGCTGGACGGCAGCTGGCGCGGTTACTTCGCCGCCCGCTCGGCGCCGCTCGGCGCGCTGGACGCCCCGCCGGTGATCGCCGCCTTCTTCAGCTTCGCTCCGGGGATGCTGACGGAGGCCCTGCCGAGCGTCTGGACGCACGCGAGCCCCGCCCAGGTGCTGGCCGCCCGCGCCGAGGGCTCGGCGGCGGCGCTCGCCCGGATCCTCGCGCCGGTCGCGCCCGAGCAGGTCGAGGCGGCGGCCGCCGCGCTGGAGCAGGCCGCGGCCCGGCTGGACTGCACCGGCCGGGTGCTGGCCGCCGCCAACGCGGCACTGCCCCGCCCGGCCGACCTGTACGGACGGCTGTGGCAGGCCGCGAACCTGCTGCGCGAGCACCGGGGCGACGGCCATGTGGCCGCCCTAGTCGCCGCCGGTCTCGACGGCTGCGAGGCGCCGGTGCTGCACTGCGCGCTGGACGCCCGCCGCGAGGTGCTCCAGCCGATGCGCGGGTGGACGGACCAGGAGTGGGCGGCGGCCACCGCCCGCCTGACCGCCCGTGGCTGGCTCACCCCGGACGGCACCGTCACCCCCGAGGGCCGCCAAGGCCGCCAGGCCCTCGAGGCCGCCACCGACCTGGCCGCCGGCCGGGTGTGGCAGAGCCTGCCGCAGGCCGAACTCGACCACCTGACCACCGCCCTGACCCCGATCGCGGCCCTCTGCCGCGACCAGATGCCGCTCAACCCGCTCGCCATGCCGCCCGTGCGGCAGTAGCCTCCGGCCGGTTGGCGCGCGGCGGTTCCGGGTAGCTCGGAGCTCGAAGCCCAGCAGGAGCGCAAGGCCCAGCACCACAGCCACACCTTCACCACAGCCCGAGAGGTTCCCGATGGCCGAACTCGTCCACCCCGCCCGCGCACTCTGGTGGCTCTTCGAGCCGGTGCACGCCCTCACCTACTTCTCCCCCGAGGGCCGGGCGGCCTACGAGGCAGCGGGCCTGCGCGGCTACTGGCGCGGCTACTTCGCGGGGCGCTCGGCGCCGCTCGGCGCGGTGGACGCGACCCCGGTGATCGCCGCGTTCTTCAACTTCGCCCCGGGCATGGTCGAGCGGGCCCTGCCGGACGTGTGGCAGCGGGCCACGCCCGAGGCGGCCCTGACCGCCCGGATCGACGGCGCGGCGGGAGCGCTGGAGCGGCTGCTGACCGGGGTAAAGCCCGAACTGATCCACTGCTCGGTCGAGTTGCTCGAGCGCGCGGTGGACGGGCTGGACTGCGGCGGGCGCGTGCTGGCGGCCGCGAACGCCGCACTCCCCCGCCCCGAGGGCAGCCTCGCCCGCCTCTGGCACGCCACCACCGTGCTGCGCGAGCACCGGGGCGACGGGCACGTCTCGGCGCTGCTCACCGAGGGGCTCGACGGCTGCGAGGCGCTGGTGGTCCGCGCGGCGCTGGACGGCCGCCGCGAGCAGCTCCAGCCCCACCGCGGCTGGACGGACCAGGAGTGGGACGCCGCCGCCGCTCGCCTGACCGCCCGCGGCTGGCTCACCCCGGACGGCACCCTCGCCCCCGAAGGCCGCCAGCGCCACCAGGCCCTCGAAGCCGCCACCGACCTCGCCGCCGCCCGCGTCTGGTCCGGCTTCCACCGCGCCGAACTCGACCAGCTCGCCGCCGCCCTGACCCCGATCTCCACCGCCTGCCGGGCCGACCTGCCGGCCCTCAACCCGATCGGCCTGCCCGACAACTGACGCTAGTCGATCGCCTGGTACGCCGCCGTCCAGAAGTCCCGGAAGAGCGCCGGGGGTTCGGGGGAGGTCATGGCGCGCTGGGTCAGCAGCACGCCGATCAGGCCCTCGGCCGGATCGGTGTAGCCGGAGGTGCCGGCGCCGCCGTCCCAGCCGAACCGGCCCGGGGAGCCCCAGAGTTCGTGGCGGCGCAGGGTGATCCCGCAGCCCATGCCCCAGCCCCGCTCCGCGCCGCCCGCCCCGAAGAACAGCGGGGCGGCGGCGCGCTGGGCGGCCGTCAACTGGTCGGTGGTCATCAGCTCGACCGAGGGCCGGGAGAGCAACTGCCCTTCCGGTGTACGGCCCTTGGCCAGCAGCATCCGGCAGAACGCCAGGTAGTCGTCGGCCGTCGACACCAGCCCGCCCCCGCCGGAGGCGAAGACCGGCGGGCGGGCCCAGCCGCTGTCCGCCGGCGAGTCGTACGCGGTCAGGCTGCCCGCCCGGTCGGGCCGGTACGCGGTCGGGAGGCGGTCGAGCGAACCGGCGGGCACCTGGAAGCCGGTGTCCCGCATCCCGAGCGGCCCGAAGATCCGCTCCTGCAGCACCTCCCCCAGCGGTCTGCCGACGGCCCGCTCGATCAGGATGCCGAGCACGTCGGAGCCGGTGTGGTACTGCCAGACCTCGCCGGGCTGGTGCATCAGCGGCAGCTCCCCGAGCCCGCGCAGCCACTCCTCCGGCGAGAGCGTGGGCGGCACGGCGCCCGGCATCAACCCGGCGTCGAACATGGCGGCTTGGATCGGGTACGTCCCCAGCGGGGCCATCACCACGCCGAATCCCATCCGGAAGGTCAGCAAGTCCCGCAGCGTGATGGCCCGGTGGGCGGGGACGGTGTCGTCGAGCTCGCTGTCGAGGCCGCGCAGCACCCGCCGCCCCGCCAGCTCGGGCAGCAGCTCGTCCACCGGGTCGTCCAGCCGCAGCAGGCACTCCTCCACCAGCATCAGCGTGGCCGCGGCGGTCACCGGCTTGGTCATCGAGGCGATCCGGAACACGGTGTCCCGCCGCATCGGCGGCCCGTCGAAGCTCGCCCGGCCGACCGCCTCGACCCGCGTCTCGTCACCCCGGCTGACCAGCGCGACCAGCCCGGGCAGCGCGCCCGCCTCGACATGCCGCTCCATCGCCACCCGCAGCCGCCCCAGCCGCTGCTCGTCGAACCCTGCCATCGGCCCCACCTCTCTCCCAGCGCGCACCGTACGCCTACCCGCCGACAGCCGCGCCGTCACTGCGGCTCCAGCGCTGCCAAGGCCCGGACGGCGCCGATCGTGTCGGCCTCCTCGGGCCGCTTGTCCGGCCGGTAGCGCACCACCCGGGCGAAGCGCAGGGCCAGCCCGGCGGGGTAGCGGGGGCTGCGCTGCAGTCCGTCGAAGGCGATCTCGACCACCAGCTCGGGCCGCACCCGGACCACCGCCGCGCCCCGGCTCTCCTCCCGGCCGGTCTCGCGGGCGAGCAACTGCTCGGTCTGCCAGGCCAGCAGCTCGTCGGTGAGGCCCTTGAAGGTCTTGCCGAGCATCACCCAGGGGCCGAGCCCCGGCTCGCCCTCGCCACGCGCGCCCAGGTGCAGGTTGCTGAGCCGCCCCCGGCGCCGCCCGCTGCCCCACTCGGCGGCCAGCACCACCAGGTCCAGCGTGTGCCGGGGCTTGACCTTGATCCACCCGGCCCCGCGCCGCCCGGCCTGGTACGTGGTGCCCAACTCCTTGACCACCACGCCCTCGTGCCCGTGTGCCAGCGCGCTCTCGAAGAACTCCTGCGCCTGCCCGGCGTCTTCGGTCACCAGTCGCGGCACCCGCAGCAACTCCGGTGTGACCGAGGCCAGTTCCTCCCACCGCTGCGCACCGGGCCGGTCGATCAGATCGGTGCCGTCCCGGTGCAGCAGGTCGAAGAAGAACACCCGCAGCGGGGTCTCGGCGCGCAGCCGCTGCGGGTCCTGCCGGGAGGCCGTCCGGGCGGCGGTCACCTGGAACGGGCGCGGGCGCCCGTCCGGCCCGAGCGCGATCGCCTCCCCGTCGAGGACCGCCGTCTCCACCGCCAACTCCCGGGCTGCCTCGACCACTTCGGGCACCCGCTCGGTGATCTCGTCCAGACTGCGGGTGAACACCCGCACCCGCTCGCCGTCCCGGTGCACCTGCACCCGGATCCCGTCCAGCTTCCACTCCAGCGCCGCCTGGCCGGTGCGCTCCAGCGCGGCCGCCACGTCCGGGGCGGAGGCGGCGAGCATCGGCCGGACGGGGCGGCCGAGTTCGAGCCCGAAGGCGCGCAGCGCCCCGACCCCGCCGGCCAGTGCCGCGGCGGCCACGGCCTTGGCGGAGCCCCGGAACATCAGCGCCCGCCGCACCGTGGCGGCCGGCACTCCGGCGGCCTTGGCCACCGCCTCGGCCATCACCGCGTCCAACGCCCCCTGGCGCAGCTCGCCGACCAGCACGGCCCGCAGGAAGTCCTGCTCGATCAAGGTGGCCCGCCCGAACAGCTCCCCCAGCAGCCGGTGCCGCTCGGCCTGCGAACCCGTACCGTGCACCGCCGCCAGCTCCACCAGCGCCGCCTCGGCCTCCCCCACCCCCAGACTCGCCACCGCCGCCGCCCCCGGCAGCTCCTGCAGCCCGGCGTACCCGACCCCGACCCGCAGCCGCCGCGACTCCCCCGACAGCAGCGCCACCGCCGCCGGGATCTCCGCCGCCCCCACCTCCCGCAGACAGTCCGCCAGCAGCGCCACCTTCTCGTTCCGCGCCGCCGTCCCGGCCACCGCCCGCGACGTCTGCGCCAGCCGCTCCAGCAGCACGCAGGCCTCCAGTCCGTCCGCACCGGCCTCCATGCTCACCCGCCCTGGCAGCCCCCGCACCCCGCCTGACCCACCCGGGGCGGCGGGCGGCCGCAGGCCGATGCGGGCACCCCGCGACCGACCCCCGACCCCCGACCGCCCCCGCGGCACGCCGTCCGGCCGAAGCGATCCGCCTCCCCCGGTCCCGGCCGAAGCGATCCGCCTCCCCCCGTCCCGCCCGGAGTCGCTTCTCTCCCGCCCCACCCCACTCGGCGCTGCCGGCGACCCAGCCCTACGCGAACTCGTCCAGCAGCCGGTAGTACGCCAGCCGCTCCTCCGCCACCTCACCGCCGTACGCCGCGAGGAACCGCTCCGCGGCCGCCGGCCCGCCGTACTGCGGGTTCAGCCGCCGGTCCGCGAGGCTGCGGGTCATCAGGCCGAGGTCCGCGCAGCGGTCGGCCACCCCCAGCCGGCCGAGGTCGACCAGGCCGGTCACCGCCAGGGTGTCCGGATCGAGCAGCACGTTCGGCACGCAGAAGTCCCCGTGACAGACCGCCAGGTCCTCCTCCGCCGGCCGGGTGGCCTCCAGCCGCCCGAGCAGCGACGGCGACTGGGCCGCCCCGTCCGCCACCGCCGCGCGGGCCAGCGGCAGGGTCACCGCCAGTCGCCGGTCGAACGGGCACTGCGCCACCGGCAGCGTGTGCAGCGCCCGCGCCACCGAGGCCAGCGCCTCGGTCACCCCGTCCCGCTGCCGGGCCGGCCAGGGCTCCCCCGCCGAACGCCCGCCCAGCGCGGTGGTCAGGACCCACTCGCCGTGCTCGTCCGCCCCGTGGTCGACCACCTCGGCCACCGGCAGCCCCTGCCCGGCCAGCCAGGCAGCCCGCGCCGCCTCCTGGGCGACCCCCGCCCCGGCCTTCAGGAAGTACGACACCGGCCCGGTCAGCCGCCAGACCCCGGCCCCGGACATCCCCATCGTCACCGGCTCCCACTCGTGCCGGTCGTACCGCCGCTTCAACTGCTCGACCATCTGTGTCACAGCAGCCGAACCTACCCGGCCGCCGCCCGCTCGTGCGGGCCCAGCACGATGCCCCGGCCAGCGTAGAACCGGGGCAGGTCCTCCCACGGCACGGGGGCGAACTTCTGCGAGCCGTCCGGGAAGCCGGACGGGTTGTGGATGAGCAGCTCCTGCGGGGTGGCGCCCACCGCGAGCACCAGGTGCCCGCCCTGCCGGGGCGGCTGGGGGTGCAGGGTGCGGATCGAGGGGTGCACCGAGAGCATCACCAGGCGCCCCTCGGCCAGCAGGCCGGGCAGCTCCTCCGGCGGCAGCGGCGAGCGCGCCTCGGCGGCGAGCCCCCACCGCTCCCGCGCGTACGCCGCGAACGGCACGTGCAGCAGGCCGTCGAGCCGCCCGTCCTCGTGCCGCACGTACGCCCCGGCGGCCCGGGCCTCCTCGGCCAGCGTCACCGCGGGCGGGGCCACCCCCCACCAGTGGTCGAGCGCCATCCGCAGGCAGGCCATCCCGCACACCCGCCAGGACCAGTACTCGTACTCCTCCGGATCGGCCGCCCCGGACTGCTCCCACCGGGGGTCCTCCGCCGCCAGGCAGGTCCCGGCCAGGATGTCGGGCACGAGCTCGGGCGACTCCCACTGGGCGTAGTAGGGCACCTGGTGGACTGTCACGTCTTCGCTCTGCGGCACCCCGGCATTCTGACAGACCCCCGGCGCCGAGCCCCGTCAGCCGGGCCGGTCGTCCACCCACTACCAGGCGTAGTCCTCCGGCGCGGTCCGGTGCCCGGGGAAGATCTCGTCCAGGCGGTCCAGCGTCTTCTGGTCGAGCGTCAGCCCCACCGCCCGGACGGCGGCGGTCAGCTGCTCCAGCGTGCGCGGCCCGACGATCGGCGCCGTCACGGCCGGGCGCGAGAGCAGCCAGGCCAGCGCCACGTCGCCCGGCTCGTGGCCGAGCTCCGCCGCCAGGTCCTCGTAGGCCTGCAGCTGCTCGCGCCGGGCGGCCAGCGTGTCGGCCGCCCGGCCGGAGGCACGCCGGACGCCCTCGCTCTCCTTGCGCAGCACACCCCCGAGCAGCCCGCCGTGCAGCGGCGACCACGGGATGAGCCCGAGGCCGTAGTACTCGGCGGCGGGGATCACCTCGAGCTCCAGGCTGCGCTCGAGCAGGTTGTAGAGCGACTGCTCACTCGTCAGGCCGAGGAAGTTGCGCGAGCGGGCGGCCTCCTGGGCCTGGGCGATGTGCCAGCCCGCGAAGTTGCTGGACCCGACATAGATGATCTTGCCCTGGGCGACCAGCACCTCCATCGCCTGCCAGATCTCCTCCCAGGGCGTGGCACGGTCCACGTGGTGCATCTGGTACAGGTCGATGTGGTCGGTGCGCAGCCGCCGCAGGCTGGCCTCGACGGACCGGCGGATGTTGAGCGCGGAGAGTCTGCCCTCGTTGGGCCAGTCGCCCATGTCCCCGTAGACCTTGGTGGCCAGCACGGTCTTCTCCCGGCGGCCGCCGCCCTTGGCGAACCAGCTGCCGATGATCTCCTCGGTGCGGCCCTTGTTCTCGCCCCAGCCGTAGACGTTGGCGGTGTCGAAGAAGTTGATGCCGTGCTCGAGGGCGGTGTCCATGATCCGATGGGCATCGGCCTCCTCGGTGTGCGGGCCGAAGTTCATGGTGCCGAGGCACAGGCGGGAGACGGTCAGGCCGGTCCGGCCGAGGTGGGTGTACTCCATGACGGCCAGCCTCTTCCGTACCAACCGCGCCTGTCCAGCGAGTTGACCCCCGGACGGCCCAACTGCCGCCCCCGCCAGTACGGTTTCCGCCAATCCCGCCACCTGCTCATATTCATATCAGCTAACGTGACGATATCTATGATTCACCCTGGCTCTGTTCCGCATGCCCCTGCCATCGTCTCTCCCAGAGCGGCCCGCAGCCCGGGCCACCGAAGTCCCCTTGGAGAGAACCATGAGGCTCAGGACCACCCTGGCGGCACTCGGCACCGCCGCCGCCCTCCTCGCCGGCACGGCCGCCTTCTCGACCCCGGCCTTCGCGGACTGCGAGAACATCGAGACGGACTGCCCCGGCTCCCACTACATTCCCCTCGACGACAACGGCTTCGAGAACATCAGCGAGGGGCCCGTCGGCGGGCACCAGTTCCCGGAGGCGCCGGAGGTGGTCATCTCCCACCCGCCACTGGACATGCCGCCGGTCGACATGAGCGTCTTCGACCCGCTGCACTGGCGGGCCTCCCTCCCGCCGAACTGGAACATCGTCCCGGCCGGCGGCTCGTACAAGATGACCGTCGTGTCGAAGGTCTGGGTCCGCCAGAACTGCGAGTACAACGGAACGACGCACTCGGAGACGATCAACCAGAAGGTCGACTACGAGGTGCAGAACACGACCCAGGGCAACGTCGACCTGTCGGTCCTGAAGATCCTCTCCGGCTCGATCGGCAAGACGTTCAACACGAAGATCACCCGCTCCACCACCGTCAACGCGACGGTCTACCCCGGCGAGGGCTGGGCCGTGAACGTCGAGTACCAGAACGTGGTCTACGTGGTGAAGGTCCCCCGGGCGGACGGCAGCACACTCGACGTGCCCGTCGTGGTCCAGGAACCGACCAACACCGTCGCCACCACCCGCTGCTGACCACCCATCAACGGTGCCGGCGCGACGGTCGGGGGGCCGTCGCGCCGGCACCGCGCAACCCCTGCTCGGCCCTGGCCGAGCTGCCTGCCCTCCCCGGCCTGATCCAGCACCGCCGGACGAATCTCTCCGCACACGACGCGACATGCCCGGCGCCGCACGGAAGCTCCGCCACGATGGCGTCATGAGCCGATACCTCTCCGCCGTCCTCGCCGGGCTCCGGGCCGACCCCGGCCGCGAGGCGCTCGTCCACCAGGGCCGCCGGCTGCGCCACGGCGAGGTCCTGGACGCCGTCCTCCGCACCGCCCACGCCCTGGGCGCACTCGGTCTCGGCCCGGGCGACACCGTCGCCTGTCTGACCGTCAGCTCGCCCGAGGCCGTGGTGACCAGGCTCGCCGTCCATCTGCTGGGCGGCTGCTACCTACAGCTCCAGCCTCCGCTGGCTCCGGCCCTGCACGCCACCGTGCTCCGCGCGGTCGCTCCGCGGGCACTGATCTACTCCCCCGACCTGCAGACCCCGGCCCTCGCCACTCTCGCCCTCATCGATCCGCCCTTGGTGCTCTCGCTCGGCCCCGCCCGGCCCGGTCTGCCCACCCGTGATCTGCTCGCGCTGGCCGCCACCGCCCCCACCGCCGCGCCCGCGCCCGCTGCCGTGCCCGAGCATGCTCCCGCCCAGATCATGTACACCAGCGGCACCACCGGCACCCCCAAGGCCGCCGTCCACAGCTACGCGACCATCGCCGAATGGCTGCGGATGGAGCGCTGGCTCCATGGGCCCGAGCCGCGCCGTTTCCTCCTGCACGGCTCGCTCGAGTCGGTCGCGGGCGAGAACGTGTTCTGGACCCTCGCCGCCGGCGGCACCGCCGTTCTCCTGGACGACGCCACCCCCGGCCGGATCCTGGAGACCGCCGCCCAGGAGGAGATCAGCTACTTCCTCTGCTACCCGAACCTGCTCGCCGAGCTGGTCGCCGAGTGCGGCGGTCGGCCGCCCCGGCTGCCCTCGCTGCGCCAGATCGAGTACGGCAGTGCCCCGGCCTCGGCGCACACCGTCCGCGACGCGCTCGGCGCCTTCGGGCCCCGGCTGCTGCACGTGTACGGGCAGCGCGAGTGCGGGTTCCTCACCACCCTCGGGACGGCCGAACACACCCCGGAGCTGCTCCGCTCGGCCGGTCGGCCGTTCCCCGGCGTCCACCTGGAGATCCGGGCCGCCGACGGCAGCCCCCTGCCGCCCGACCACGTCGGCGAGATCTGGGCCCGCACCCCGGCCGTCATGACCGGCTACCTGCACCGGCCCGAGGCCACCGCCGAGGTCCTGCGCGACGGCTGGCTGCGCACCGGCGACCTCGGCCGACTCGACCCCGAGGGCCGTCTCCTCCTCGCCGACCGGGCGGACGACATGATCATCGTGGACGGCTACAACGTCTACACCAGCGAGGTCGAGGAGGCTCTGCACGGCCACCCCGCCGTCACCCGCGCCGCGGCCCTCGGCCTCCCGGACGAGCGCACCGGCGAGACCGTCCACGCCGCCGTGGTCGCCCACGCCCCCGTCACGGTGCAGGAGCTCCGGGCGCTGGTCCGCCGCACCCTCGGCCCCTTCCACGAGCCCACCACCATCGCCCTCCTGCGGGCCCTCCCCCTCACCGCCAAGGGCCACCCCGACCGCCACGCCCTGCGCGCGGCGGCCCTGACCAGCCGTCAGACCCCGCCGTACTCCCCCAACCACGACTCGACCACCCGGTAGTCCGCCGCCGTCAGCCCCACCCCGGCGTCCACCCGGTGCACCAGCGCGGCGCCCGCGTGGTGCCCGGCCACCCACGCCTGGTCCGCCGCCGTCGTCTCGTCGTCGACCCAGACGAACGGCCGCCCCGCCGCCCACTCCACCACCGCCCGCGTCTTCCAGTGCAGCCCCGCCCGCTCGTCCTCCTCGTCCAGCTCCGAGGGCTCCGGCCACCGCACCACCGCCAACGCCGGCAGCCCGAGCAACGGCCCGAGCACCGCGTTCGCCTCCTCCTCCCAGGTGGTCGCCCACACCACCTGACAGGGCAGCCCCGCCAACCACACCCCGTGGGCCGGGTCGAGCCGCCCCAGCAGCGGATTGCCCCCGGCGGCCACCGGATACGTCCGGTACCCCGCCCCGCCGAACGGAATCAGCGGCCCGTCAACGTCCAGGAACAGCAGCGCGGTACCAGTCACCCGACCACACTGCCCGACCCGGTGCCCCACTGACAAGATCAAACCCGTCGGCCGGACAGGCCCTAGAATCGCGGGCCATGGAACTGAGGCAGCTGGAGTACTTCATCGCGGTGGCGGAGGAGGGCAGCTTCACCCGGGCCGCCGAACGCACCCACGTCAGCCAGCCCGGCATCAGCGCCCAGATCCGCCAGCTCGAGCACGACCTCGGCGCCACCCTGATCGACCGCTCGGGCCGGACGGCCGGGCTGACCACGGCCGGCGCGGCGGCGCTGCCGCACGCCCGGGCCGCACTCGCCGCCGTGTCCGCCGTCCGGCAGGCGGTGGACGAGGTGAACGGCCTGGTCCGGGGGCGGCTGGTGGTCGGGATGGTCACGGCCTGCACGGTGACGCCGCTGTTCGACGCCCTCGCCGAGTTCCACCGCGAGCACCCCGGCATCGAGCTCTGCCTGGTCGAGGACAACTCGGAGCGGCTGATCGAGCAGGTGCGCAGCGGCGCGCTCGACCTCGCCCTGGTCGGCGCCGCCGACGAGCCGCCGCAGGGGCTCGACTCGCTCGTCATCGTCAGCGAACGCCTGGTGGCCGCCGTCCCGTTCGGCCACCCGCTGGCCGAACAGCGCCGGGCCAGGCTGGCCGACCTGACGGCCTATCCGGTGGTCTGCCTGCCCAAGGGCACCGGCACCCGCACCGTCTTCGACCGCGCCTGCGCCGCTCTCGGCACCCGCCCCGAGATCGCCCTGCAGGCCGGCGCCCCGACCACGGTGGCCGATCTGGCGGCGCGCGGCCTGGGCGTCGCGATCCTCTCGGAGTCGATGACGGCCGTCCAGGACGGCAAGCTGGCCGTCCTGCCGCTCGAGGACGTCGAGATCCCGGCCCTGCTCGCCCTGGTCTGGCACGGCACCGGCAACGTCGCCCTGCGCTCCCTGCTCGCCTTCTGCCGGCAGGCCTTCGCCCCCGTCCGCTGACGCCGGTCCGCCGGCCCTAACTCCCGCAGACGGGACGCGGCGGCGCGGCCGCACCCCGGGACGGTGGGGGCGCGGCCACGCCGAACGCGGGAACCTCCCCCACAGGAGGCCCGCACCGGGCCTCCCTCACAGCGGGCGGCCCTGCTTCACCCGGACGGCCGCGCTCAGGACCGAGCGCCGACCGGCGGAATGTTGTGACCCAGCCGGAACAGGTTGGCCGGGTCGTAGGCGGCCTTGAGTTTCTGGAGCCGCCCATAGTCCTTCACCTCGTACGACAGCCGAACCCGCTCCGGGGTTGCATCCCCGCCGTTAAGAAAATTGAGCATCTTTCCCTGCGCCTGCGGCTCCGCCGCCGCGACCAGCCGCGCCTGCGCGGCCCTCAGCACCTCGACCGGATCCTGCGGCCCGACCTTGTTCAGCACCCCGAGCAGGTACGCGGCCCCGCGGTGCCCCACCGAGTTGGCCACCGCCGGCGGCGCGGCCAGCGCCCCGCCCAGGTGCCGGATCTCCACGATCGAGGTCACCTCGGCCGCCGGCCCGGTCAGCTCCAGCACCTCCCGGCAGAGCTCGTCGTCCAGCCCGCGCAGCAGCACGTTCGTCCCCACGTACGGGGCGGGGTGCGGTGGCTCGGCGTGGATCGAGCCCGACTCCGCGTACGGCATCACCCGCAGTCCGTCCAGGACGACCGGCCCGATCTCCCGCAGTGGCGCGACCAGTTCGGAGCCACGGCCGGCGTCGCCCAGGTAGGCGATCCGGATGTGCACCAGGTACCGGCCGCGCAGCGGTGCGGGCAGCACGGGGACGTCGGGGAACGGGACGAAGGCGATCGAGGAGGTCATCTCCTCGGGCACCGTCTCCGTCCAGCGGCGGTACACCCGCAGCGCCTCGACGGCCAGCTCGCCGTCGAGGAACAGCCCGCCGCCGTAGAGCTCGGCGACCGGCACCAGGCCGAACTCCAGGCCGGTGACGATCCCGAAGTTCTCCCGCCCGCCGCGCAGCGCCCAGAACAGGTCCGGGTCGCTGTCGGCCGTGACGTGGCGCAGCTGCCCGTCGGCGGTGACCACGTCGATGCTGCGGACGTGGTCGGCCGCGTAGCCGTACCGGCGGGCGAGCAGGCCGAGTCCGCCGCCGAGGGTGTAGGAGACCACGCCCACGCCCGGGGCGCTGCCGTTGAGCGGTGCGAGCCCGTGCGGCGCGGTCTGCTCGACCACCTGCCGCCACACGGCTCCGGCAGCGACCCAGGCGGTGCGCGCCACCGGATCGACCTTGACCTCGGCCATCCGGCGCGTACTGATCAGCACGCCGCCCTCGGCGGGGAGGGTCGGGGCGTGCCCGGTGCCCTGGACCCCGACCGGCAGGCCGTGCGCCGCCCCGAACTCGACGGCGGCCCGGACGTCCTGCGGCCCGGTGGCGCCGACCACCACGGCCGGGCGGTGGTTGCCGTAGGTCTGGTAGCCCGTCCGCTCCTCGTCGTAGCCCGCGTCCCCGGCCGTGCGGACGGGGCCGTCGACCCGGGCGGCCAAGGCTGCGACAGCCGCCTCGAACTCCTCGGCGGTGTCGGTGCTGATCTGCTGACGGTCGCTCACGTCCGGTTCCTCTCCCTCGATCTGCAGCCATCCTCACCGCCGAAGGGATCAGAAGTCCAAGAACTAGTTCCTCTGCGATCCAGAATCTCCAGTTATGCACAGGGCACCGCGGGCCAGCCTCGCTCGACGGTCAGCCAGACCGGCTCCTTGCTGCGGAAGGTGCTCTCCCAGACCAGCTCGCCCACCTTCCGCAGCACCGGCAGGTCCTCCGGCACCACCTGCCCGAGCACGGGCACCCGCAGCGGCTCGTTCGCCGGGCCGTACTGGACCACCAGCTTGTTCCCGGTGGCCATCGAGTACCGCAGCCGCCCGTCCGGCGCGTCGCAGATCCGCTCGGTCACCGGCGCCGGGGCCAGGCTGACCAGCGGCGTCCAGGCGTACATCGTGCAGCCGCTGACCACCGCGTGGTCCTGCAGCACGGTGAACGGCAGCGCAGCGAGGAACTCCTGGCAGAGCTCCTCGTTGAGGTCCGTCGCCAGCTCCCCGACGGCCTCCAGGCCGTGCGGCTCCCAGCGCAGGACCACCCGCACCCGCCGCTCCGGCCGCCCCTCGGGGGTGACCCCGCCGGGAGTGGGCGTGTACGCGCAGGGCGGCGCCGTCACGTCGTCCTCCGGGTAGCGGTACCGCTCACCGCCCAGGTGCCAGGGGAACTCGTGGTGCGACCAGGCCGTCAGCCGGTTCACATAGCCCGTCAGCTCCGCCAGCCCGTCGAGCAGCGAGGCCCGGTCGTGGTCCTCCCGGCGCAGCAGCCGCTCGGCACCGTGGGCCAGGGTCTCGAAGCCGCTGTACCCCAGGTAGGTGCTGTAGACCGGGTCGGCGGTGCGCAGCATGGTGAGCACGTGCCCGACCGGCAGCGTCTCGTCGGCGGCGATCCGCAGCCACTGGTAGAGGTTCATCGAGTAGTCGCGCAGGATGCCGTTGGCCAAGTCCCAGGTGGTGAAGTACTGGCCGTAGGAGCCCGCCCGGTGGGCGAGGGTGCCCGTCCGCAGCCGGCGGATCTCCACCGGCTCCTCGGTGCACAGCCGGTCCGTCAGCTCCCGCAGCCCACCGGCGCCCTGGTCACGCCCGCTCATCGCACTCCGCACGCTCGCCCTCCTCATCGCGCTCACGCCCGCAACCTGTCCGGCCGGCACTCGGCCAGCAGCTCGGGCGGTTCGCCGCCCGTCACGTACTCGGCGAGCAGCCGGCCCATCAGCGGGCCGACGGTGACGCCGCTGTTGGTCAACGCCTCGAAGTACCCGCCGACCGCCGGCACGGCGCCCACGCTCGGATGCCCGTCGGCCGGGAAGACGGCTGTGCCGACCCGCACCCGCTCGACGCCCGCCCCCGCCAGCCCCGGCAGGCTCCGGCGGGCGCGCGCCAGCAGGTCGGCCACCAAGTCCTCCGGCACCTCGAAGCCGTCGGCCGGGCCCTCACCCGGGCCGCCGGCCGAACCCCCGCTCGAACCCTCGCCCGAACCGTCACCCGAGTGGTCGGCCGACCGGCCGAGGGCCGGGCCGAGCAGGGCGTCCACCTGGTCCGACCGCACCCGCACCAGGCCGGGCCCGGCCGCCCGCGCGTGCAGGTCGGGGCCGCGCAGCACGGCCACGGGCGGCGCGGCGGAGGTCTTCAGGTCGACCACCAGACCGCTGCGCCGCGCGGGCGGGAGCATCGGCACGCCGACCCCGGCGGCCAGCGCCGCCGCTCCGGCGCCGGCGGCGTTGACCACGGCGTCGACCGGCAGCTCGGTACCGTCGGCCAGCCGCACCGCCCGGATCTCGCCGCCGCCCGCCACCAGCGCCTCGGCCCGGCAGCGCCACCGCAGCAGCCCGTGGCGCCGCTCGGCGGCCGCGAGCAGCGCACCGGCCAGGCCCGGAGCGTCCACCCAGCCCTCGTCGGGCAGCAGTGCGACGGGCTCCGCCGGGTCGGCGAAGCGGACCTGCGGGTCGAGCGAGCGGTTGACCTCGGCCGCCGACCGCCAGCTCACCTGGTAGCCCCAGCCGCGCATCCGCTCGACGTGCTCGTGCAGCGCCTCCCGGCCGTCCGCGTCGGCCCACACCAGGCTGCCGCTCCGGTGCCACCACGGCTCCAGGTCGACCAGGCGGGCCAGCGCCCGGTACTCGGCGATCCCCTCGCTGCTGATCCGGAACCGGGTGGCGGTGGGCTGCTGATAGGCACTCAGCCGCGCGAAGCTCACCGCCGTGGTGCCGCCGCCGACCTCGCCGGCCTCGATGCAGTGCACCAGCAGGCCCGCCCGGGCGAGGTGGAAGGCCGCACAGGCCCCGACGATCCCACCACCGACGACGGCGACCGCCCTCACGGCCGAGCCGCCCTCATGCCCGCACCGACCGCAGCGGCCCGCCGCGCACCAGCCTGGGCCCGAGCCCACCGCCGACCGGCGGCCGAGCTGGACCGGCCGCCCACGTCATCGGCCCGCCGGTCTCCTCCGGACCCGGCGCCACACCGCCCCGGGCCGCCCGCTCCGACGGCTCGTCCGCACTCCGCTCACCTGACCCCACGTCATCCGGCACCCCCTCACCCCACCGCGCCCGCGCGCCCGTCGGCCCCACTGCCAGGCTCCCGCCCGGCGACCAGGTAGACCATCGGGTACCCGAAGTGCGACCCGTCGGGCAGCTCCATCGCGGAGCGGCCCACCGTCTCACCCGTCATCAGCACCTCGAACCCGGCCGCCGCGTACAGCCCGGCCAGCTCGGCCAGACTCATCCGCCGCGCCCGCAGCCCACTGGCGCCGACCGCCGCCATGCTGGCGGGCAGTGTGCCGAAGCGCGCCATCACCTCGCGCTGCGCCTCGTCCAGCCGGGGCGACATCTCGATGTCGAAGACCCGGCCCCGGGCCCCGGCCAGCTCGGCGACGGCGGCCAGCGCCGTCGGTCTGTCCCGCTCCTCGATCGCGTGCAGCACTCCGCGCAGGTGCACATGGGCGTCACCGATCCGGTCGTGCAGCGCCCGGGCCCCGGCCACATCGGTGATGTCCAGCTTCTCGTAGTCGACGTTGGGCGCCGGGTTGAGCCGCCGGGCCCGCTCGAGGGCGGCCTCGGCCACGTCCACCCCGACCACCGAGCGGAAGTCCCGGGCCAGATGACGAGTCAGCAGACCGTCGCCGCAGCCGAGATCGATCAGCGGGAGATCCGCCCCGAAGTAGGCGGCCCGGGCGGCGTGGAAGGGTGGCGCGGCCTCGGCGACGTCCCAATTCCAGGGCGGCTCGGAGACCGTGCCCTCGAGCACGCCCCGCCAGTACCGCTCCCAGGTCTTCTCGTCGTTGGTGAATTCACCCTGCTCGATGTCAGAGCGGCCCATGGCGGCCTCCCTCCGGATTCGGGTCCCCGCTCCCCCGAGCCCGGAGGAGCAGCCCGAAGCTAACAGCCCGTCAGCACACGAATCCAGAGAGATTCCACCAATGGCTCAACGACCGACGGCCGTTTCACCCGTTCGCTCACAGATCAAAAATGAAACCCACTCGTCCGAACGAAATATCCAACGCAAACTCCAACGGGATATCCAATGGAACATCCGCCGAGCAGGCCACCCGCCCCGCCGCTCAGGCCGTCCGCCGCAGCAGCGCCAGGTACATCGCGTCCGTCCCGTGCAGGTGCGGCCACAGCTGCACGTCCGGCCCGTCCCCGAGCCCGGGCAGCCCCGGCAGCAGCGGCCGGGCGTCGATCCACTCCAACCCGCTCGCTCCGCCGTCCGTCCGCAGCACGTCGTCCACCACCGCCCGGGTCTCGGCCAGGTGCGGCGAGCAGGTCGCGTAGCCGACGACCCCGCCGATCCGGGTGGCCGCGACGGCGGCGCGCAACAAGTCCCGCTGGAGCGGGCCGAAGCCGGCCACGTCCTCCGGGCGGCGGCGCCAGCGCGCCTCCGGCCGGCGGCGCAGCGCGCCGAGGCCCGAGCAGGGCACGTCGACCAGCACCCGGTCGAAGGCGGCCGGCTGCCAGGCCGCCTTGGTGCCGTCGGCGGCGATCACCGCGTACGGGCCGGGGTTGCCGTCCAGCGCGCGGGCCACCAGCCGGGCCCGGTGCGGCTGCTTCTCGCTCGCCACCAGCGCGGCGCCCCGCTCGGCGGCCAGCGCCCCGAGCAGCGCGGCCTTGCCGCCGGGGCCGGCGCAGCCGTCCAGCCAGAGCCGGTCCGGGCCGTCCAGCGGGGCGGCGGCCAGCGCGGCCGCGACCAGCTGGCTGCCCTCGTCCTGCACACCGACCCGGTTCTCCCGGACGGCGTCGAGGCCGCCCGGGTCGCCGCCCTCGGCGAGCCGCACGGCGTACGGCGACCAGCGCCCGGCCTGCGACTCGGGCAGCGCCTCCCGCAGCTCGGCCGCCGTGGCCCGCCCGGGGCGGGCGACGAGCGTCACCTCGGGGCGCTCGTTGTCGGCGCGCAGCAGTTCCTCGATCGCGGTGCGGCCCGAGGCGCCGGGCTGCCAGCGGCCGAGCGAGTCCCACAGCGCGGAGACGACCCAGCGCGGGTGGGAGTGCACGACGGCCAGGTGGTCCTCGGGGTCCTGGTCGTACGGCGGGGCGACCTGCTGCACCCAGGCGTCCAGGTCCTGCGAGCTGATCTTGCGCAGCACGGCGTTGACGAACTTGGCCCGCCCGTCGCCGAGCACCACCCGGGCCAGCTCGACGGTGGCCGAGACGGCGGCGTGCGTGGGTACCCGGGTGGCGAGCAGTTGGTGGGCGCCGAGCGAGAGCACGTCGAGCACCGGCGGGTCCACCTCGCGCAGCGGCCGGTCGATGCAGGCGGCGATGATCGCGTCGTAGGTGCCCTGCAGCCGCAGCGTGCCGTAGACCAGCTCGGTGGCCAGCGCGGCGTCCCGCCGGTCCATCCCCTTCTGCTCGGCCTCACGCAGCAGCGAGGGGAGGATCAGGTTGGCGTACGCGTCCCGCTCGTCCACCGCCCGCAGTGCCTTGAAGGCGACGATCCGGGCCGGGTCCTTCTTGGGGCGGCGGTGCGGGCGAGGGGGGCGCTTGGCGCTGGGGGTGGTCACGGGGTGCCTCGAAAAAGTGCTGACGGATTTACGGATTCACACACGAACTGAAAAACGGGAGGGCGCCTCAGCCGAGCCGCTCGCCGGACTCGATCCGGACCCCACGGGCCCAGTCTGCCGCGCGCATCGGCTTCTTGCCCTGCGGCTGCACCTCGCCGAGCTCGATCTCGTGGCTGCCGGTGCCGACCCGCACGCTGTTCTTGGCCACGGCCAGTTCGCCGGGCGCCAGCTCGCCCGCGCCGGTCAGCAGCTTCACCGGGCCGGAGAGCTTGAGCCGCTCCTCGCGGAAGAGGGTCCAGGCGCCCGGCGCGGGGGCGCAGCCGCGCACCAGCCGGTCGATCGCCAGCGCCGGGTGCTCCCAGGTGATCCGGGCGTCCTCGACATTGAGCTTCGGCGCCACCGTGACGCCCTCGGCCGGCTGGGGCACGGCCTGCAGCGAGCCGTCCTCGATGCCGTCCATGGTCGCGGTGAGCAGCCGGGCCCCGGCCACCGAGAGGCGGGTGAGCAGCTCACCACTGGTGTCGGTGGGGCGGACCTCCTCGGTCAGGATGCCGAAGACCGGGCCGGAGTCGAGGCCCTCGTCGATCCGGAAGGTCGAGGCGCCGGTCACCTCGTCGCCCGCGAGCACGGCGTGCTGCACGGGGGCGGCGCCGCGCCAGGCCGGCAGCAGCGAGAAGTGCAGGTTGACCCAGCCGTGCTTGGGGATCTCCAGCGCGCCCGGGCGCAGCAGCGCGCCGTAGGCGACCACCGGGCAGCAGTCGGGGGCCAGCTCGGTCAGCCGGGCCAGGAACTCCGGGTCGCTCGGCTTCGCGGGCTTGAGGATCTCGATCCCGGCCTCCTCGGCGCGCTGCGCGACGGGGCTCGCGACCAGCCGCCGCCCCCGCCCGGCGGGCGCGTCGGGGCGGGTGACCACGGCGACTACCTCGTGCCGCTCGGAGGCGATCAGGGCGTCGAGGGCCGGGACGGCCACCTCAGGAGTACCGGCGAAGACGAGACGCATGCAGAAGCCTTTCCGAAGGAGAAGAGGGGAACGGAGCAGTCAGCGGACGGCGCCGAAGGTGCTGTGCGGCGAGACCCGCACGGTCGGCGCGGGGCCCTCGCCCCAGTCCGCCTCCCGGATGGCCTTGAGCGCGGCCTTGCGGCGCTCCCTGTCCAGCCGGTCGATGAAGATGATGCCGTCCAGGTGGTCGGTCTCGTGCTGGATGCAGCGGGCCAGGATCTCGGTGCCCTCGATGGTCACCGGGTCGCCGTACATGTTGAAGCCCTTGGCGACCACGCCGAACGCGCGCTTGGTGTCGAAGCGCAGGCCGGGCAGCGAGAGGCAGCCCTCGGGGCCGTCCTGCTCCTCGTCCGTCAACTCCAGGTCGGGGTTGACCAGGTGGCCCACCTCGCCACCCACGTTGTAGGTGAACACCCGCAGCGAGACGCCGAGTTGGGGCGCGGCGAGGCCGGCGCCGGGGGCGTCCAGCATGGTGTCGGTCAGATCCTTGACCAGGGTGCGCAGTTCCTTGTCGAAGGTGGTGACGGGCCGGGCGGCGGTCCGCAGGACCGGGTCGCCGAAGATCCGGATCGGCTGGATCGGCATGGTGGCTGCTCCTGTCGACGGCGTCGGCGGGCGGGGTCCCGTCCACCGGGGAAGTCTATGCAATCCGCGGCGCCGGTTCGGACAGAGTCCTTCCTTCCGCTTTCTGGCATATCCCGTCTCCGACACCGCGCGTGACCCCGGCCCCTGCTCCCGCGTTGGTCAAGTGAGATTGACCGGGGCGTGGACCGCGCCCCGTCCGGCAGCACTCGACGGAGAGGTGGCACCAGGGCCATGGCCGAGCAGATCAACCACGACGCGCGGGCGAGGGCCAGCCTGCACCTGCTGGTGCGGGACATCGAACGGGTCCGGCGGCAGGTGGACGCGCTCCGCACCCTGACCGCCCAGCTCGGCAACGTCTACCGCCCCCGGCGGCCCAGCACCTCGGCCGGGTTCGTCGTCTACGGGCGGGCGCCCGCCCCCACCGTGCGGCTGGCCCAGGAGCTGCGGGAGAGCGTCGAGACCCTGGTCGGCGCTGCGGTCGAGTTCGACCGGGCGCTCGGCTTCTCCTGGGACTCGGTGGGCTCGGCCCTCGGCGTCACCAAGCAGGCGGTGCACCGCCGGTACGGCATGCGGCGCCAGGGCGCCGAACTGCTGGCCACCGCGGTGCCGGGCCCGGCCCGCGGCGAGGAGATCCCGGCCCAGCCCACCGCGGCCCCCGCCCTCGCCCGCGCCATCCCCGCCGCCCGCCAGGGCGGCCTCGACCGCCCGAACATTCCGCTCCGGGGATAAACAGCCACCTCCAGTTGCACTACCAGGGGCGCGAGGAACTGCGCCACCAGCCACCCCCGAACGGGTGCCCTGCCCCCACAGCTCCCCCGCGCCCCGGTAGGCAGTCCTATCCGATGTCCAAGGGATCGACCCGCACCTTCACCACCTCCGGCGTCCGCAGCGCCACCCGCGCCACCTGCGCCGCCTTGAGCGAGGCCGCCAACGCCGCCCCCTGCCCGGGCGCCACCCGTACCAACGCCCGCTCCATCTCCTCGCCCCGCACAGCGGAGACCGGCACCGGCCCCAGCACGTCCGCCCCCTCCGGCAGCCGCGCCAGCGCCAGCAGATCCGCGACCGCCGCCGGCGACCCCGTCACCGAGGCCATCCGGGACACCGGCGGGAACCGCAGCTCGGCCCGCTCCGCCAGCTCCAGCGCCGCGTGCCCGGCCTGGTCCCAGCGCACCAGCGCCTGCACCGGCCGCGCCGTCGGCTCGGCGACGACCACGACCACGCCCCCCTCCGAAGCCGGCCGCACCAGCGAGGCGGCGGCCGTCCACAGCCGCAGCGTCTCCTCCCCGGCCCGCAGATCGGGCCGGGTGAGCAGCGCCCAGCCGTCGAGCAGCAGCGCGGCGGCGTACCCGCCCTCGGCCACCGGCTCCGCCCCCGGCGTGGCGATGACCAGCGCGGGCTCCCCGGAGACCGCGGAGAGCACCGCGTCCCGCCCGGAGGTCCGCACCGGCACCCGGGGGAAGGCCTTGCCCAGCTCCTCCGCCGTCCGCCGTGCCCCCACCACCTGCGCCCGCAGCTGGAACGACCCGCACTCGGCGCAGTGCCACTCCGGCTCCTCCCGCCCGCACCAGGCGCAGACCAGCGCGCGCTCGCCCGAGACCGCCTCCAGCGGCCCCACGCACGCCCGGCAGCGCGCGGGGGTGCGGCAGCGCCCGCAGGCCAGCCTCGGCACATAGCCCCGCCGGGGCACCTGAACCAGGACCGGCCCCCGGGTGAGCGCCTCGTGCGCCGCCTCCCAGGCCGGCCGGGGCAGCCGGGCGGTCTGAGCGGCTGCGTCCCGCGCCTGGTCGAAGTCGGTCACGGTACGGACCCGGGGGGCCACCGCGCGCACCGTCTCCCGCTCGGCGGCCAGCGGCCGGGCCCAGCCGGTCCGCAGCAGCTGCGCCGCCTCGACCGTCACCGAGAGCCCGCCGAGCAGCACCGCCGCCCCCTCCTCGGCGGCCCGCAGCAGGGCCACCTCCCGGACGTGCGGGTGCGGCGCGCGCAGGTCGCTGTGGTTGGCGTCGCCGTCCGACCAGACCACCACCAGGCCGAGGTCCCGCACCGGGGCGAACATCGCGGCCCGGGTGCCGACGGCGGCGCGCACCGAGCCCCGGCTGACGCTGAGCCAGCGCCGGTAGCGCTCCTTGGGGCCGAGATCGGCCGCCAGCAGGGCGTGGTGCCCCGCGCCGAGCAGCCCGGTCAGCGCGGCGTCCACCCGGGCCGCCGCCTTGCCGTCCGGCAGCACCACCAGTGCGCCACGCCCGCCCGCGAGGGTCGCGGCCACGGCCCGGGCGATCTCCTCCGGCCAGGTCGGCCCGGGCAGCGCGGACCACACCGCGCGGGGCGCACCGCCCTCGGCGAGCGCCCTCAGATACTCGGGCCCCTGCGGGTACCGGCTCCAACTGCCGGGGCCCGGCGGAGCGAGGAGCGGCGGCGGCGCCGGCGAGGGTTCGGCCTCCGCCTGGGCGTGCCTCGGCGGCACGGCGAGCTGCAGCACATCGGCCAGCGTCCCCGCGTACCGGTCGGCGACCGTCCGGCACAGCCGCAGCAACTGCGGGCTCAGCACCGGCTCGGGCGAGAGCACCTGGGCGAGCGGCGCCAGCGGGCCCTTGTAGTCACTGCTCGCCAGCCGCTCGACCACGAACCCGTCGTGCAGCTCCCCGCCCTCCCGCCGCCCGGGCGCCACCACCCGCGCGCCGAACCGCACCCGCACCCGCACCCCGGGCCGGGCCTCCTCTGCCATCGTCGCGGGCACGGCGTAGTCGAAGTACTGGTCGAGATGGAGCAGCCCCTTGTCCACCACCACCCGCGCCACCGGCAACTCCTCCGCCAGCTGCGCCCCACGCCACGTCCGCGGCTTGGCCTTCCGCACCGTCTCCCGGATGAAGGCCAGCTGCTCACCGTCTCCGCTGCTCACGCGCCTAGTCTCTCGCACCGCTATGACAGCTCGGAGCAGCCACTTGGGGGCGCGGCACCCCTGAAACGGCGAACGGCGGCCACCCCCGCCAGGGGGCAGCCGCCGTCCGTCACAGCGAGAATCAGGCGCTGACGGCCTTCTTCAGGGCCTCGGCGCGGTCGGTCCGCTCCCAGGTGAAGTCGGCGTCCTCGCGGCCGAAGTGGCCGTACGCGGCGGTCTTGGCGTAGATCGGCCGCAGCAGGTCCAGGTCGCGGATGATCGCGGCCGGGCGGAGGTCGAACACCTCGGAGACGGCCTTCTGGATGTCCAGGACAGGCACGGTCTCGGTGCCGAAGGTCTCCACGAACAGACCCACCGGCTCGGCCTTGCCGATCGCGTAGGCGACCTGGACCTCGGCGCGGCGGGCCAGGCCCGCGGCGACGATGTTCTTGGCGACCCAGCGCATCGCGTACGCGGCCGAGCGGTCCACCTTGGACGGGTCCTTGCCCGAGAAGGCGCCGCCACCGTGGCGGGCCATGCCGCCGTAGGTGTCGATGATGATCTTGCGGCCGGTGAGGCCAGCGTCGCCCATCGGGCCGCCGATCTCGAAGCGGCCGGTCGGGTTGACCAGCAGGCGGTAACCCTCGGTGACGAGCTTGATGCCGTCCTCGGCGAGGCGCTTGAGCTCCGGCTCCACGACGAACTCGCGGATGTCCGGGGTCAGCAGCGAGTCGAGGTCGATGTCGCTCGCGTGCTGCGAGGAGACGACCACGGTGTCGAGGCGGACGGCCTTGTCACCGTCGTATTCGATGGTGACCTGGGTCTTGCCGTCGGGGCGCAGGTACGGGATGGTCCCGTTCTTGCGGACCTCGGACAGGCGCTTGGAGAGGCGGTGCGCCAGGGTGATCGGCAGCGGCATGAACTCGGGGGTCTCGTCCGACGCGTAGCCGAACATCAGGCCCTGGTCGCCGGCACCCTGCTTGTCGAGGTCATCCTCATCGCCCTCGACACGGGCCTCGTACGCGGTGTCGACACCCTGGGCGATGTCGGGCGACTGCGCGCCGATGGACACCGAGACGCCGCAGGAGGCGCCGTCGAAGCCCTTCTTCGACGAGTCGTAGCCGATCTCCAGGATCTTCTCGCGGACGAGCTGCGCGATCGGGGCGTACGCCTTGGTCGTCACCTCACCGGCGATGTGCACGAGGCCGGTGGTGATGAGCGTCTCCACGGCGACCCGGGAGGTCGGGTCGTCCTTGAGGAGGGCGTCGAGAATGGTGTCGCTGATCTGGTCAGCGATCTTGTCGGGGTGACCCTCGGTGACGGACTCCGAGGTGAACAGGCGGCGAGACACAGCGCTCCCTGGTGGTTGCAGCGGCTGCTGACTGAATGCCCCAGCTCACCCGGGGCATCCGGAAAGACTTGATGGTGTGGAGTGTAACCGTCAGGTCCGTGCCCGCGGCACTCCTTCTCCAAGCTTGGTCATCTTCGTGAGACGGGACACCCCCCTGGCCACCCCTGTCAGGAGCCCCCGCCCAGGCGTGCCACGACCGCGTCCCACACCGTGTCGGCCAGTGATTCCTTGGGTCCTTCGGGGATCTCGGTCTCCGAGCCGTCCGACCCGAGCAGCACCGCCGTGTTCACATCCTGCCCGAAGGCCTTACCCGAGCCCACCTCGTTGACGACCAGCAGATCGCAGCCCTTGCGGGCGAGCTTGGCCCGGCCGTTGGCGAGCACGTCGTCCGTCTCGGCGGCGAAGCCGACCACCAGCTGGCCGGGGCGGGCCCGGTTCGCGGAGAGCTCGGCCAGGATGTCGGGGTTGCGCACCAGGGTGACCGGCGCCGGGTCGACCCCGTCCTTCTTCTTGATCTTGCCGCTGGCGTACTCGGCGGGCCGGAAGTCGGCCACCGCGGCGGCCATCACCACCGCGTCGGCGTCGGCCACCGCCTTCAGCGCGGCCTCGCGCAGCTCCAGCGCGGTGGAGACGTGCACCACGTCCACCCCGGCCGGGTCCGGCAGGGTCGCGTTGGCGGAGAGCAGGGTGACCCGGGCCCCGCGGGCGGCCGCGGTGACGGCGAGCGCGTAGCCCTGCTTGCCCGAGGAGTGGTTGCCCAGGTAGCGGACCGGGTCCAGCGGCTCGCGGGTGCCGCCGGCGGAGATCACCACGTGCCGGCCGGCCAGGTCGGGCTCGCGGACGCCGCGGGCCAGCACCCGGCGGCAGGCCTCGAAGATCGCGCCCGGGTCGGGCAGCCGGCCCTTGCCGGTGTCGACGCCGGTCAGCCGGCCCACCGCTGGCTCGAGCACCACGGCGCCCCGGCGGCGCAGCGTGGCCACGTTCTCCTGGGTGGCCGGGTGCTCCCACATCTCGGTGTGCATCGCGGGGGCGAAGACGACGGGGCAGCGCGCGGTGAGCAGCGTGTTGGTGAGCAGGTCGTCGGCCAGGCCGTGCGCGGCCTTGGCCATCAGGTCGGCGGTGGCGGGGGCGACCACGACCAGGTCGGCCCGCTGGCCGATCCGCACGTGCGGCACCTCGTGCACGTTCTCCCAGGTCTCCACGGCGGCCGGGCGGCCGGAGAGCGCGGCCCAGGTCGCCTCGCCGACGAAGTGCAGCGCGGCGGCGGTGGGCACTACGGTGACCTGGTGTCCGGATTCGGTGAACCGGCGCAGCAGCTCGCAGGCCTTGTAGGCGGCGATGCCGCCGCTGACGCCGAGGACGACGCGCGGCGCGTCGGTCCGGTCCGTAGTCATGGTGGTCCTTACTCCTCCGGTGGGGCTCCCCGGCCACCCTACGGCCACTCAGATCCGCCCCGCACCATGGCCTGCGGCACACCGGAGAAGCGACGGCGCGAACGACGAAGGGCCCGCCGGACGTGATGTCCGGCGGGCCCTTCGGGGAGCGAGGGCTCAGGCGGCCTCGATGGCCTCGGCCGTGAGCATGCCCGCGTTGATCTCGCGCAGCGCGATCGACAGCGGCTTCTCGTGCACGTGGGTGTCGACCAGCGGGCCGACGTACTCGAGCAGGCCCTCACCGAGCTGCGAGTAGTACGCGTTGATCTGGCGGGCGCGCTTGGCCGCGTAGATCACCAGGCTGTACTTCGAGTCGGTGGCCTCGAGCAGCTCGTCGATCGGGGGGTTGATGATGCCCTCGGGCGCGGTCATGGAAGAGGACACGTGAAACCTTCCGAAAACGGTGACAGACAAGGAACTGATCAGATCATCCACACAGGCGACACAGTCACCCGCAGTGATCCGGTCAGACTACACCGAGCAAGGCTAGCAGCTCGTGCGTTACCTGCTCGACCGAGTGGTTGACAAGGGTCGTGTCGAACTCGCTCTCGGCCGCCAGCTCGACCTTCGCGGCCTCCAGCCTCCGGTCGATCACGTCCTGCGGTTCGGTGCCCCGGCCGGTGAGCCGGCGGACCAGCTCCTCCCAGCTCGGCGGAGCCAGGAAGACCAGCTGCGCCTCGGGCATCGACTCGCGCACCTGCCGGGCGCCCTGCAGATCGATCTCCAGGAGCACCGGCGAGCCGTTCTCCAGCTTCTCGAGCACCGCCTGCCGGGGGGTCCCGTAGCGGTTGCCGGCGAAGACGGCCCACTCGAGCAGCTCGCCGTTGGCGATCAGCTTGTCGAACTCGTCGTTGTCGACGAAGTAGTAATGGACCCCGTGCTGCTCGCCGGGCCTCGGGTGCCGGGTGGTGGCCGACACCGAGAGCCATGCCTCGGGATGCTGCTGCCTCATATGAGCGACGACCGTGCTCTTGCCGACCCCCGAAGGGCCGGAGAGCACGGTCAGCCGCGGACGTTCACTCATGCACCGATTATCCCGGATCGCGGACGATCCCGGGACCACGGGGGCCCCGATCGGCGCCCGATCAAGCAGCCGGAGTACCGAACTCCCGCTCCAGCGAAGCGATCTGGTTCGTTCCGAGACCCCGCACACGGCGGCTCTCGCTGATGCCCAGACGCTCCATGATCTGCTTGGCGCGGACCTTGCCCACGCCCGGAAGGCTCTCCAGAAGTGCGGAGACCTTCATCTTGCCGATGACCTCGTCATCGGACTTGCCCGCCTTGATCACGTCCTGGAGCGAGGCCCCGGAGTGCTTCAGCTTGTTCTTGACGTCGGCGCGCTTCCGGCGAGCTTCGGCGGCCTTGGCGAGCGCAGCAGTGCGCTGTTCAGGGGTCAGGGGCGGAAGAGCCACGCCGTTCACCTCAGGGTCTGGAAGGAAGGGATTGAGCTATGACTGGGTCGTGCCACGGACACCGGCCACAGGGGAGCCCACGGGCTCTGACCTGCGAGAGCAACGGTGTTCGCCGCCCTTCGATGACCTACCGCCGGACACTACCCAACTTGAGCCGCCACGTCAGGAAAAGAACACGAAAAGTCCTGGTCAGCCAAGGCCGACCAGGACTTTTCCGGGCAAATCAACCGCTCTACGGGGGCCTGGAGCGGCCCACTGTGACGGCCGTCACTTGGCCAGTACGGCCCCGATCTCCTCGACGAACCGCGCCGAGGCCGCCCGCAGTGCCGCCACCGAGGGGCCGTGCTTGAGCACGTCGCGGCTCACACTGGGCACCACGTTGCGCACCGAGTCGCCGAACACCCGGGGCAGGTCGGCGGCGGTCGCGCCCTGGGCGCCGACGCCGGGGGCCAGCAGCGGCCCGTTGATCGCCAGGTCCACCCCGGCCTCCTGGAGTGTGGCACCGACCACCGCGCCGAAGGAGCCGAGCGGCTCGGCGCCCCCGTTCTCCGCCGCCAGCTTGTGCAGGATGCTCTGGGCCACGCTCTCGCCGTCCGCGCCCACCGCCCGCTGCACCTCGTGCCCCTGCGGGTTGGAGGTGAGCGCCAGTACGAACAGGCCGCAGCCGCTGGCCCGGGCCAGGTCGACGGCCGGCTGGAGCGAGCCGAACCCGAGGTAGGGGCTGACCGTCAGCGCGTCCGAGAACAGCGGGCTGTCGATCGCCAGGAAGGTCTCGGCGTACGCGGCCATGGTCGAGTCGATGTCCCCGCGCTTGGCGTCCATCAGCACCAGGGCGCCCGCCGACCGGGCCTCCGACACCGTGCGTTCCAGGACGGCCACGCCCTTGCTTCCGAAGCGCTCGAAGAAGGCCGCCTGCGGCTTGAGCACGGCGACCTCCCCGGCCAGCGCCTCCACCACGGTCAGGCTGAACCGCTCCAGGCCGGCCAGGTCGTCGCCCAGGCCCCAGGCGTTCAGCAGCGAGGCGTGCGGGTCGATGCCGACGCACAGCTGGCCGCGGGCGTCGAGGGCCTGGCGCAGCCGGACGCCGAAGGGAGCGAGGGTGCCGAAGGGGGCAGGAGACATGTCGGCCTTTCAGGCAGTGACGGGACGGTGGGCGTACCCCACCGCATCGGTGTACTTCGCGAAACCCCGGGCCGCCAGCTCGCCGCGCAGCTCGTCGAGGATGCGCAGCGGGGCGGCGGGGTCGTGGAACAGCGTGGTGCCGACGGCGACGCCGCTCGCGCCCGCCATGGCGAACTCCAGCGCGTCCCGTCCGGTCCGGATGCCGCCCATGCCGAGGATCGGCACCGGCGGGATGCGTCCGGCGGCCATCGCCGCGTGCACCTGGTGGACGCAGCGCACGGCGATCGGCCGGACGGCGGGCCCGGACAGCCCGCCGGTGCCGCCCGCGAGCACGGGGCGGCCGGTGTCCAGGTCGATGACCAGCCCGAGGGTGGTGTTGATCATGGACAGACCGTCCGCGCCCGCCTCCACGCAGGCGGCGGCGATCTCGGTGATCGAGGTGACGTCCGGCGAGAGCTTGGCATAGACCGGCAGCGCGCTGTCCGTCACCTCCCTGGTGGCCCGGACCACGTCGTACGAGGTGGCCGGGTTGCAGGCGAAGACCAGGCCCCGGTCGGCGACGTTCGGGCAGGAGATGTTGACCTCCAGGCCGATCACCCCGGGCTGCCCGTTCAGCTGCTCGGCGACCTCGACGAACTCCTCGAGCCGGGAGCCGGCGATCGAGACCAGCACCCGGGCCCCGCGCTCGGCGAGCCAGGGCAGCTCCTGCTGGACGAAGGCGGCCACGCCCGCACCCTGCAGCCCGATCCCGTTCAGCATCCCGGACGGCGTCTCGGCCATCCGAGGCGTGGCCAGGCCGGAGCGGGGGTACGGCATGATCGTCTTGGTGGTGACCGAGCCCAGCGCGTCCAGCGGTACGAACTTGGCCAGCTCCCGGCCGTACCCGGCGCAGCCGGAGGCGGTGGTGAGCGGGTTCGGCAGGGTCAGCGGGCCGAACGGCACGCTCAGGTCGACGTCCTGAGGCTCCATCAGGCACTCACCCCCATCGCCCCGGCCCCCTCCAGATCGGGCGGCACGGTGCCGATGTCCGCCCAGCGCACCCGCGCCCCGTCGAAGACCGGGCCGTCGGTGCAGGACCGGACGAAGCGGCTCACGCCGTCCTCGCCGACCACCGGCAGCACACAGGTCATGCAGACGCCGACGCCGCAGGCCATCGCCTCCTCCACCGCCGTGTGGCAGCGGGCGCCGCGCTCGACGGCGATCGCGGTGACGGCGGCCAGCATGCCCATCGGGCCGCAGGCGTAGACCACGGTGGCGTCGATGGCGTCCATCGCCTGCGCGAGGACGCTGGGACGGCTGGGCCCCTCCTGTCCGTCGCCGGGCAAGGAGGGCGGCTCGGTGACCAGGCCCGGCAGGCCGGCCGAACCGTCCTCGGTCACCACCAGCACGTCCTGGGTCAGCTCCTGGGCGAGCTCGACCCCGTACAGCCGCTCGGCGGTCGAGGCGCCGAGGATGAACCCGACCTGCCCGCCGCGCCGGCGGATCTCCTCCGCCAGCGCGAACAGCGGCGCGCTCCCGTACCCCCAGGCCACCAGCAGCGCACTCACCGGGCCCTCGGGCACCGGGAACGGCGTCCCGAGCGGGGCGATCAGGCTCAGCCGGTCCCCCGGCCCGGCCTTCGCCAGCTCCTTCGTCCCGGCCCCGTGCTCGGCGACCACCAGCTCGACCGTCCCCGCCGCCGCGTCCGCCCGGTGGATCGAGAACGCCCGCCGCAGCAGCAGCTCCGACGGCCCGCCGAGGGCCAGCGTCGCGAAGTGCCCCGCCCGCACCCTGGCCGCCGCCTCCGGCGCCACCAGCACGAGCCGGTGATACACCCCCTCCAGCTCGTTGGAGAGAACCTCCGCCTCCCCCACCACCGGATGAGCCATACCGACCACCTCTCGCCTAGCGTTACGGCGCCTTACTCTCTGCACTAATCTGCTGCACTCTGCCACACCATGCACCACCAGGGGCGCGGGGGACGGCGCGGCCGACCACTCTCGCGCCGCAGTCACACTCCGTGCTCCCGTTGGACCCTAGGGGCTGTCTGACAATTCCCGCCGGGTCCGGCCCGCCCCGCACGCACTCTCGCCGCACGGCCGAAACGCCCAAGTAGCTCCGCTACGAGGGCGTTCCTGCCGCACGCCGATAGCACGCACGAAGGGGGCACCTCCCGGCCGAAGGCTGGGGGAGACCCGGCCTGATCCGACGCGAATTGTCAGACAGCCCCTAGCCGCGAACGGCGGAGCCGACCGCCTCGCCGATCGACGCGAACCCGCTCGCCCGCAGCCGGGCCGACAGGCCCTTGTGCACGCGTCGCATCCAGAACGGCCCCTCGTAGATGAAGGCGCTGTACCCCTGCACCAGATCGGCCCCGTGGATGATCCGCTGCCAGGCGTCCTCCGCCGTCTCGATGCCGCCCACGGCCACCAGCGTCAGCCGGCCCTCGGTGCGGGCGCGCAGGCGCTGCAGCACCGCCAGCGACCGGGCCTTGAGCGGCGCGCCGGAGAGCCCGCCCATCCCGATCTCCTCGATCCGCTCGGCGGAGGCGGTCAGCCCCTCCCGCCCGATCGTGGTGTTGGTGCAGATGATCCCGTCCAGGCCCAGGTGCAGCGCCATGTCCGCGATCTCGTCGATGTCCTCGTCCGCGAGGTCCGGCGCGATCTTCACCAGCAGCGGCACGTGGTGCGAGGTGGCCCGGTCGGCCGCCTGGCGGACGTCCCACAGCAGCGGCCCGAGCGTCTGCACGGCCTGGAGGTTGCGCAGCCCCGGCGTGTTCGGCGAGCTCACGTTGACGACCAGGTAGTCGGCGTACTGCGCCAGCCGCTCGGTCGACTTCACGTAGTCGGCGGTCGCGTCGGCCTCGTCCACGACCTTGGTCTTGCCGATGTTGACGCCGATCACCGGGGTGAGGCTGGTGTGCGGGCGGGCGGCCAGCCGGGCGGCGACCCGCTCGGAGCCCTGGTTGTTGAAGCCCATCCGGTTGATCAGCGCGCGGTCCTCGACCAGGCGGAACAGCCGGGGCGCCGGGTTGCCGGACTGCGCCTCACCGGTGATGGTGCCGATCTCGACGAAGTCGAAGCCCAGCATCGCGAGGCCGTCGATCCCGACGCCGTTCTTGTCGAAGCCGGCCCCGAGCCCGAACGGCCCCGGCAGGTCCAGCCCCAGCGCGGTGGTCCGCAGCGCCCGGTCCTGCGGCGCGAGCACCTTCTTCACCAGCTGGCGCAGCCCCGGCACCGAGGCGGCCAGCCGGATCCAGAAGAACGCCAGGTGGTGGGCCTTCTCCGGGTCCATCTTCTTGAACACGAGATCGAACAGCAGCTTGTACAAGGTCTCTCTGGCCTCTCTAGCCTCTCCGGCACCGGGCATGGGTATGGGGGGCACCGTTGGCGCTGGTGCCCCCCACTAGGGTCTGGCTACTTCCGGCCCGCGTTGATGAGCGCCGCGTGCTCCTGCAGCGACCTCACCCCGACCTCGCCGCGCAGCAGCGCGTCGATGCCCTGGACGGCCGCGCCCATCGCCTGCACGGTGGTCAGGCACGGCACGCCGCGCGAGACGGCCGCGGTGCGGATCTCGTAGCCGTCCATCCGGCCGCCGGTGCCGTACGGGGTGTTGATGATCAGATCGACCTCGCCGCCGTGGATCAGCTGCACGATGGTCTGCTCACCGTTCGGGCCCTCGCCCTCGGAGTGCTTGCGCACCACGGTGGAGGGGATGCCCGCCCGCTGCAGCACCTCGGCGGTGCCGGAGGTGGCCAGCACCTCGAAGCCCTGGTCGACCAGCGCCCGGGCCGGGAAGACCAGGTTGCGCTTGTCGCGGTTGGCGACCGAGACGAAGACCTTGCCCTTGGTCGGCAGCGCGCCGTACGCACCGGACTGCGCCTTGGCGTACGCCGTGCCGAAGACCGAGTCGATGCCCATGACCTCACCGGTCGAGCGCATCTCCGGGCCGAGCACGGTGTCGACGCCGCGCCCGTGGATGTCGCGGAAGCGGCTCCACGGCATCACGGCCTCCTTGACCGAGATCGGGCAGTCGGCCGGCAGCGTGCCGCCGTCGCCCTCGGCCGGGAGCATGCCCTCGGCGCGCAGCTCGGCGATGGTGGCGCCGAGCGAGATCCGGGCCGCGGCCTTGGCCAGCGGCACCGCCGTGGCCTTGGAGGTGAACGGGACGGTGCGCGAGGCGCGCGGGTTCGCCTCGAGGACGTAGAGGATGTCGCCGGAGAGGGCGAACTGGATGTTGATCAGACCGCGCACGCCGACACCGCGCGCGATGGCCTCGGTGGAGGTCCGCAGGCGCTTGATGTCGAAGCCGCCCAGCGTGATCGGCGGCAGGGCGCAGGCCGAGTCGCCGGAGTGGATGCCGGCCTCCTCGATGTGCTCCATCACGCCGCCGAGGTAGAGCTCCTCGCCGTCGAAGAGCGCGTCGACGTCGATCTCCACCGCGTCGTCCAGGAAGCGGTCGATCAGCACCGGGTGCTCGGAGATGAGCCCGGCGTGCCGCTCGAGGTAGGAGGCCAGCGAGGCCTCGTCGTAGACGATCTCCATGCCGCGGCCGCCGAGCACGTACGACGGGCGGGCGAGCACCGGGTAGCCGATCTCGTCCGCGATCGCCTTGGCCTCCTCGAAGGAGAAGGCGGTGCCGTGCTTGGGGGCCGGCAGGCTGGCGTCGCGCAGCACGCGGCCGAAGGCGCCGCGCTCCTCGGCGAGGTCGATCGCCTCGGGCTGGGTGCCGACGATCGGCACGCCGTTGTCCTTGAGCGCCTGGGCCAGGCCCAGCGGGGTCTGGCCGCCGAGCTGCACGAGCACACCGGCGACGGGGCCGGCCAGCGTCTCCGCGTGCACGATCTCCAGCACGTCCTCCAGGGTGAGCGGCTCGAAGTAGAGCCGGTCGGAGGTGTCGTAGTCGGTGGAGACGGTCTCGGGGTTGCAGTTGACCATCACGGTCTCGTACCCGGCGTCGGCCAGCGCGAAGGAGGCGTGCACGCAGGAGTAGTCGAACTCGATGCCCTGGCCGATGCGGTTCGGGCCCGAGCCGAGGATGATCACGGCGGGCTTGGTGCGCGGCGCGACCTCGCTCTCCTCGTCGTAGGACGAGTAGAAGTACGGGGTCTTGGCGGCGAACTCGGCGGCGCAGGTGTCGACGGTCTTGAACACCGGGCGGATGCCCAGCGCGTGCCGCACCTCGCGGACCACGTCGGTGCGCAGGCCGCGGATCTCACCGATCTGCAGATCGGAGAAGCCGTGGCGCTTGGCGTGGAGCAGCAGCTCGGGGTCGAGCTTCTCGGCCTCGGCCAGCTCGGCGGCGATCTCGTGGATCAGGAAGAGCTGGTCGACGAACCACGGGTCGATCTTGGTGAACTCGAAGACCTCCTCCGCCGTGGCACCGGCCCGGATGGCGTCCATCACGGTGTTGATCCGGCCATCGGTCGGCACGACCGCCTTGGCCAGCAGCTCGGCCTTGTCGCCCACCTCGCCGGTGAAGGAGAACTGCGAGCCCTTCTTCTCCAGCGAGCGCAGCGCCTTCTGCAGCGCCTCGGGGAAGTTGCGGCCCATCGCCATGGCCTCGCCGACCGACTTCATGGTGGTGGTCAGCGTCGCGTCGGCGCTCGGGAACTTCTCGAACGCGAACCGCGGGACCTTCACCACGACGTAGTCGAGCGTCGGCTCGAAGGAGGCCGGGGTCTGCTCGGTGATGTCGTTCGGGATCTCGTCCAGCGTGTAGCCGACCGCGAGCTTCGCGGCGATCTTGGCGATCGGGAAGCCGGTGGCCTTCGACGCCAGCGCGGAGGAGCGCGAGACACGCGGGTTCATCTCGATGACGATGACCCGGCCGTCCTCGGGGTTCACCGCGAACTGGATGTTGCAGCCGCCGGTGTCGACGCCGACCTCGCGGATCACGGCGATGCCGATGTCACGCAGGATCTGGTACTCGCGGTCGGTCAGCGTCATCGCCGGGGCGACGGTGATCGAGTCACCGGTGTGCACGCCCATCGGGTCGAAGTTCTCGATGGAGCAGACGACCACGACGTTGTCGTGCTTGTCGCGCATCAGCTCCAGCTCGTACTCCTTCCAGCCGAGGATGGACTCCTCCAGGAGCACCTCGGTGGTCGGCGAGAGGGTCAGGCCCTGGCCGGCGATCCGGCGCAGGTCCTCCTCGTTGTGCGCGAAGCCGGAGCCGGCGCCGCCCATGGTGAAGGAGGGGCGGACCACGACGGGGTAGCCGCCGAGGGTCTCGACGCCCGCGAGGACGTCCTCCATCGAGTGGCAGATCACCGAGCGGGCGGACTCGCCGTGGCCGATCTTGGCGTTGACGGCCTCGACCACGCCCTTGAACAGCTCGCGGTCCTCGCCCTTGTTGATCGACTCGACGTTGGCGCCGATCAGCTCGACCTCGTACTTCGCCAGCACGCCGTTGGCGTCCAGCGAGATCGCGGTGTTGAGCGCGGTCTGGCCGCCCAGGGTCGGCAGGAGGGCGTCGGGGCGCTCCTTGGCGATGATCTTCTCGACGAACTCGGGGGTGATCGGCTCGACGTAGGTGGCGTCGGCGATCTCCGGGTCCGTCATGATCGTCGCGGGGTTCGAGTTGACCAGGATGACCCGCAGGCCCTCGGCCTTCAGCACCCGGCAGGCCTGGGTGCCGGAGTAGTCGAACTCGGCGGCCTGGCCGATGACGATCGGGCCGGAGCCGATCACCAGGACGGACTTGATGTCAGTGCGCTTCGGCACGGTCAGCTCCCTGCGGTGGTGCGGGCCGGGGCACCGGCCATCAGGTCGACAAAGCGGTCGAAGAGGTACGCGGCGTCGTGCGGGCCGGCTGCCGCCTCGGGGTGGTACTGCACGCTGAAGGCGGGCGTGTCCAGGCACTGCAGGCCCTCGACCACGTCGTCGTTGAGGCAGACGTGGGAGACCTCGGCGCGCCCGTACGGGGTGTCGCTCACCTTGTCCAGCGGGGCCTCCACGGCGAAGCCGTGGTTGTGCGCGGTGACCTCGACCTTGCCCGTGGTGCGGTCCTGCACCGGCTGGTTGATGCCGCGGTGGCCGTACTTCAGCTTGTAGGTGCCGAAGCCCAGCGCCCGGCCCAGGATCTGGTTGCCGAAGCAGATGCCGAAGAACGGCGTCTTCCTCGCCAGCACGCCCTGCGCGACGGCGACCTGGTGGTCGGCGGTGGCCGGGTCACCCGGGCCGTTGGAGAAGAACACCCCGTCGGGCTGGACGGCGTAGAGCTCCTCCAGCGTCGAGTTGGCGGGGAAGACGTGCACCTCGATGCCGCGCTCGGCCATCCGGTGCGGGGTCATGCCCTTGATGCCGAGGTCCAGCGCGGCGACGGTGTACTTCTTCTCGCCGATCGCGGGGACGACGTAGGTCTCCTTGGTGGCGACCTCGGCGCACAGGTCGGCGCCCTTCATCTCGGGCGCGGCCTGCACCCGGGCCAGCAGCGCGGCCTGGTCGTCCAGCGCCGGGCCGGAGAAGATGCCGACCCGCATCGCACCGCGCTCGCGCAGGTGGCGGGTGAGCGCGCGGGTGTCGATGCCGGAGATGCCGACGACGCCCTGGCGCTCCAGCTCCTCGTCCAGCGAGCGCTGCGAGCGCCAGTTGGAGGCGACCCGGGCGGGGTCGCGCACGACGTACCCGGCGACCCAGATCTGCGCGGACTCGTCGTCCTCGTCGTTCCAGCCGGTGTTGCCGATCTGCGGGGCCGTCATCACGACCACCTGGCGGTGGTACGACGGGTCGGTCAGCGTCTCCTGGTAGCCGGACATGCCGGTGTTGAACACGGCCTCGCCGAAGGTCTCGCCGACGGCGCCGTAGGCCTGGCCGCGGAAGGTCCGGCCGTCCTCCAGGACGAGAACGGCGGGCACGCGCTCCCGCCGCGATCGCTGGGTGGTGGGGGCAGGTGCGGTCATGAGGCGGCCTCTTCCGTCTTCTTCGTCTTACCGGTGGTACGAGTGGTACGGGTCGCGAGTTCTTCCACCGCCGCGACCCAGGCGGCGTGCTCATCAGGGTGGTCGGCCCGGAAGCCGGAATCCAGCGCCTTGCTGTCGTGCGTCCAGGTGACGACCAGCAGGCCGGCCGGGACGACCTTGCCGGCGATCCCGCTGTCCACCCGGGCGCCGCTGAGCGCCTCGGCGGGGATCCACAGGTCCTGGTCGCCCGGGCGGCGGGCCAGCAGGCCCCGCTCGGTGAGGGTCAGCTCCACCAGGCTGCGGGTGCCCAGACCGTGCGCGACGATCCGGTCCAGCCAGGCCCCGGCGGTGGTGCTGCCGTGGTAGCGGCCGCTCGCCGTGCGGAGCACCGGCCCGAGGTCCTCGGGCGCGGCGGGCAGCGGCGGCAGGTCCGACTGCAGCGTGCGGCGCCAGTTCCAGCCCTGCCGCATCAGCCAGTACACCAGCCCGATCAGGATCACGATCCCGACCGCCCAGCCGATGTACCCGGGCCAGTCGGTGACCTTGGCCTTCTCCTGCGCGAGTTCGTGGATCACGCGAGCTCACCCGGCTCCACCAGCTCGCCCGCCAGCACGGTGGGCACCCCGCGCAGGAAGGTGGCATGCACCCGGCCCGGCAGCTCCAGGCCGCGGAAGGGGGTGTTGCGGCTCTTGGTGACGAAGGCTTCACGGTCCACCACGCCACGGTACGCCGGGTCGAAGAGCACCAGGTTGGCGGGCTCGCCGACGGCCAGCGGGCGGCCCTGGCCGGTGAGGCGGCCGATCCGGGCCGGGCGGTGCGACATCCGGTCCGCGACGCCCTCCCAGGTCAGCAGGCCGGTGTCGACCATGGTCTGCTGGACCACCGACAGCGCGGTCTCCAGGCCGACCATGCCCATCGCGGCCACCGCCCAGGCGCAGTCCTTGTCGGCGTCCGGGTGCGGCGCGTGGTCGGTGGCGACGGCGTCGATGGTGCCGTCCGCCAGCGCCTCGCGCAGCGCCAGCACGTCGGCCTCGGTGCGCAGCGGCGGGTTGACCTTGAAGACGGCGTCGCCGGTGCGCACCATCTCGTCGGTCAGCAGCAGGTGGTGCGGGGTCACCTCGGCGGTGACCTTCCAGCCCTGGGACTTGGCCCAGCGGACGATCCGCACCGAGCCGGCGGTGGAGAGGTGGCAGACGTGCAGCCGGGCACCGATGTGGCTGGCGAGCAGCACGTCGCGGGCGATGATCGCCTCCTCGGCGACGGCAGGCCAGCCGCCGAGGCCGAGCTCGGCCGAGACGGTGCCCTCGTTCATCTGGGCGCCCTCGGTGAGCCGCGGCTCCTGGGCGTGCTGGGCGACCACGCCGTCCACGCTCTTGGCGAACTCCAGCGCGGCGCGCATCAGCGCGGCGTCGTCCACGCACTTGCCGTCGTCGGAGAAGACCGTCACGGCCGCCTCGGACCGGTGCATGGCGGCCAGCTGGGCGAGCTCCTTCCCCTCCAGACCGACGGTGACGGCACCGACCGGGTGCACGTCGCAGTAGCCCGACTCCCGGCCGAGCCGCCGGACCTGCTCGACCACGGCGGCGTTGTCGGCGACCGGGGTGGTGTTGGCCATCGCGTGCACGGCGGTGAACCCGCCCTTGGCGGCGGCCTGGGTGCCGGTGAGGACGGTCTCGGCGTCCTCCTTGCCGGGCTCGCGCAGGTGGGTGTGCAGGTCGACCAGGCCGGGCAGGGCGATCAGACCGTGCGCGTCGATCTCGATGTCTGCCTCGGCGCTCAGGCCGGCGCCGATCTGCTCGATGACGCCGCCGTCGATCAGGATGTCCTGCGGGGCGCCGCCGAGGAGCTGGGCGTTGCGGATCAGGTAGCTGCTCACAGCGAGGTCTCCGGGAGGGGGTTGGTGCGGGAGGAAAGGGCGCAGGGGGCGGAGCTCAACTGCGCGGCTCGGCGGCCAGGGCCTGCGAGGAGCGGGCCGCGTAGTCGCGGTCGCCGACCAGGACGGCGTCGCGGCCGTCGATGTCGGCCAGGCGCACCTGGACGGCCTCGCGGAGCGAGGTGGGGAGGTTCTTGCCCACGTAGTCGGCCCGGATCGGCAGCTCGCGGTGGCCCCGGTCGACCAGCACGGCCAGCTGCACGGCGCGCGGGCGGCCGATGTCGCTGAGGGCGTCCAGGGCGGCGCGGATGGTGCGCCCGGAGAAGAGCACGTCGTCCACCAGCACGACCAGCTTGCCCTCGATCCCGCCGGGCGGGACTTCGGTGTGCTCCATGGCGCGGGCGGGCTTGAGCTGGAGGTCGTCCCGGTACATCGTGATGTCGAGGGTGCCCAGCGGGATGTCGCGGCCGGTGATCTGCGCGAGCTTGTCGTGCAGGCGGCGGGCGAGGTGGACACCGCGGGTGTGGATACCGAGGAGGACGACGTCCTCCGCGCCCTTGGCGCGTTCCACGATCTCGTGCGCGATCCGGGTGATCACCCGGGCGACGTCGGTCGCGTCCAGTACCTGGCGCGGCGGACGCGGGTCGTCAGCGCGTGGAGTCATACCTGTGGTCATGCCGAAGCCGACCTCCTTCCCCGCCTCACGGGACGGGCCTTAAAGGATGTCTGGGGGACGCCCCCGGCGCACCGGAAGCTTCCGCACATCCTAACAGTGCGTCTCCGTCGAGTTGCGTTCGCACGACTGCACCATTCGGCTTGACGCAACTACCTCACTCTACGTAACCTCACAGTGAGTTACGAGACGGCCGTCCGACCCACCGGTAGCACGGCAGGCGGCGGTCCACCCGACCACCGGGCTCGTGGCCCACTCAACGCGAAGCAATCTCGTCCGGGGAGACCAATGTCCAGCGACTACGCGAAGCAACTCGGGGGCAAGCTCCGAGCGATCCGCACACAGCAGGGTCTCTCCCTGCACGGCGTCGAGGAGAAGTCCCAGGGTCGCTGGAAGGCCGTCGTCGTCGGCTCCTACGAGCGTGGCGACCGTGCGGTCACGGTGCAGCGGCTTGCCGAGCTCGCGGAGTTCTACGGCGTCCCGGTCCAGGAGCTGCTGCCCGGCGGCACCCCGGGCGGTGCGGCCGAGCCGCCGCCGCGCCTGGTGCTCGACCTGGAGAGACTGACCCAGGTCCCCTCCGAGAAGGCCGGCCCGCTGCAGCGCTACGCGGCGACCATCCAGAGCCAGCGCGGCGACTACAACGGCAAGGTCCTCTCCATCCGCCAGGACGACCTGCGCACCCTCGCCGTGATCTACGACCAGTCGCCCTCGATCCTCACCGAGCAGCTGATCAGCTGGGGCGTCCTCAACCCGGACGCCCGCCGCGCGGTGCGCGACGAAGACGCGAGCTGAACCTTCCGCAGAAACGTTCAGCTCATCAGGGGCGCGGGGAACTGCGCTGCCAACCAAGCACCTCCGTGCACGGTTGCGCGCGCCGTTCCCCGCGCCCCCAGTGGTTTCAGCACACAGTTCCGAGCGGAAACCCCGGAGCGGCCAGCTCCGTCACCGCCGGCGTGTAGTCGTACCCCCCGCTCTGCCAGGCCCAGGCCACCTGCCGGTACTCCCCGCAGGAGCTCCCGCCGCCCTGCGTACCGGTGAGCACCGCCAGCCCCGGCAGCTCGCGGGCCAGGCCCGCACAGAGCACGGCACATACCAGGTCCAGGTCCTCGTCGTTCAGCCGCACCACCCCGTCCTCCCAGTGCAGCACCCGGGCCTGCGCCTCCAGCCGCCCGCCCGGCGCCTCCACCACGCACCGGAAGGTGAACGCCCCGTACCCGGCCCCCACCAGCATCCGCCGGAAGATCTCCGCCCCCTGCTGGTACGCCTGCCGGACGTCCTGCGGCTGCCGCTCCTGCGCCCCGCCGAGCAGCCCGCCCTCGAGCAGCAGGTCGGCGTGGAGCAGCGTGAGCCCGTTCTCCCGGGCCCGGACCAGCCGGGGCACGAAGTCCCCGGCCAGCTCCTCGCCCTGGTACGGCAGCAGCTGGGTCTGCAGCGCCGGGTTGACCAGGTAACGGTCCCGCGCGGCCGGCTCGGCCGGGTCGAGTCCGTGCAGCAGGCAGAACTCCGCGAAGTCCTGCGGATGGAACATCCGCGCCTGCACCACCCCGAACGTCCGCTCCGCCTCGGCGAGCAGCACGGCGGTGTCCAGCAGGTAGCTGTCGTAGTCCGCCGCGTCGGTCAGCGTCCAGGCCCGGGCCCGCTCGAAGTCCTCCGCGCTGGTCAGGATGCCGGTCAGGAAGGCCTGGTCCTCGCGTCGACGGGCACCGGCGGGGCCGGCGCAGCGGGTGGTACGGGGGTTGCGGCCGTTGCGGGGCATCGGTGGCTCCTGGTGCTGGAGGTGGTACGGGGGGCGGCTGCGCCGCTGCCCCCTTCCTCCCCAGTCCACCGCCTCGCACACGCACCTGATGTCACAGCTGGGTAACCGAGGGTGACGAACAGCTGCCCGAGGGCGGGTCAGCCGCGCGGCGCCCGGGCCAGCTGGCGGGACTGCGCGACCAGGCGGCCGGTGGAGTCCCAGATCTCCGCGTCCTCCTCGAAGTACCCGTCAGCGAGGTTGCGGGTGGCGTGGCTGACGAGCAGCCAGCCCGGCGCGGGCTTGGCCCGCAGATGGACCGTCAGCTCGATGGTCGGCGCCCAGCCGGGCAGGCCGAGGTCGAAGGTGACCGGCGGGAGCGCGTCGGCGACCAGGAGCAGGCTGAGCGGGTCGGGCTCGCGCCCGTCGGCCAGCTTGAACCAGCCCTGGATGCGGCCCTCGCCCGAGGGCGCGCCGAGCGCCCAGCCGACGGTGGCCGGGTCGAGCCGCAGGTCGAAGCGCTCGAGCAGGGCGGCCTGCTCGATGAACTGCTTGGGCGCGTGCTCGACGCCGATGCACTGCTCCGGCAGCGGCATCTTCGGCGGGGTGGCGCTGGTGCGGATCTCGCCGCCTCGGCCGGCCAGGTCGCCGTAGGTGGCCAGCACCCGCAGCCGCTCCTCGCCGCCCTGGCGCAGCACTGCGGTGCCGGTCGACAGGCTCTTGCCGGTGCGCACCAGCTCGGTCTCCACGGTGGCCGGGCCGGCCACCGAGGCGGAGAGGTAGTAGCCGCTGATCGAGACCGGGTCGGGGTGCCCGTCCTCGCCGTGCCGCTGCGAGAGCGCATGGCCGGCCACCGCGAGCAGCAGCCCGCCGTTGATGCCGCCGCCGATCTGCCAGCCCGGGTCGAGCTCACCCTCGAAGTGCCCCGGCGCGGTCGGGGTGAGGGCAATGCCCCGGTCGAACTCGCTGCGGATCACGGTGGTCATGGGTGGTACGCCCTTCGCTCCAGGGATGTTACCGGTCGGTAGCCAACATACGCCAGCACCTTCCCAACCGGAACACACAGCCGGAACACGCGGCTGGAGCACAGCTGGAACACGCGAAGGCCGCCGGACCGAGCGGTCCGGCGGCCTTCGACGAAGGAGGGGCGTTCAGGCCCGGCGGATGGAGGGCTTGAGCTCCATGAACCGCGCCAGCAGGCCGTTGACGAAGGCCGGGGAGTCGTCCGTGGAGAACTCCTTGGCGATCTCGACGGCCTCGTCCAGGACGACCGCGTCCGGCGTGCCGTCCTCCCAGATCAGCTCGTACGCGCCCAGGCGCAGCACGTTCCGGTCCACGATCGGCATCCGGTCCAGCGTCCAGCCGACCGCGTACTGCGCGATGAGCTCGTCGATCCGACGCGCGTGCTGGCAATAGCCCTCGATCAGCTGCATGGTGTACTCGCCCACCTGCGGCGTGCCCTCGTCCGGCTTCGGGTCGCGCGCGCGGCCCACCCAGTCAGCGAGTACCCGCTGCGGGTCGACGTTACGGTGGTCGGCCTCGAAGAGGATCTGGAAGGCCCGGGTACGAGCCTTGCTACGTGCGGATGACACGATTACTTGACCCGGCCCAGGTAGCTGCCGTCGCGGGTGTCGACCTTGATCTTCTCGCCGGTGACGATGAAGAGCGGGACGGCGATCTCGGCGCCGGTCTCCAGGGTGGCCGGCTTGGAGCCACCGGTGGAGCGGTCGCCCTGGACACCCGGCTCGGTGTGGGAGATGACCAGCTCGACGGAGGCCGGGAGCTCGATGTAGATGGCGGCGCCCTCGTACATCGCGACCAGGGCCTCGAAGCCCTCGAGGAGGTACTTGGCGGCGTCGCCGACGACGGCGGGCTCGATCGTGATCTGGTCGTAGGTGTCCGTGTCCATGAACACGAAGTTCTCGCCGTCCTTGTAGGAGAACTGCATCCCACGCTTGTCGACGTTCGCGGTCTCGACCTTGGTGCCGGCGTTGAAGGTCTTGTCGACCACCTTGCCGGTCAGGACCTCCTTGAGCTTCGTGCGCACGAAGGCCGGGCCCTTACCGGGCTTGACGTGCTGGAACTCGACGACGGACCACAGCTTGCCGCCCTCCAGCTTGAGGACCATGCCGTTCTTGAGATCGTTCGTGGAAGCCACGGGCGCACTTACTCCTGGATATAGCTGTCAAGGAACCAAGGGGTTGCGGCCTGCTCCCCGCCGGGGCGGTTCACAGGGCGAGGAGCTCCTTGGTGGTAATGGTGAGCAGCTCGGGCCCGCCCTCTTCGAGAGGGCGCACCACGAGGGTGTCCTCGATCCGGACCCCGCCCTTGCCCGGGATGTGCACCCCGGGGCCGACGGTTACCGGCACGCGATTGTCCAGTTTACCCATGTCCGCGGGCCCCAGACGCGGCGCCTCCCGGATCTCGAGCCCGATCCCGTGGCCGAGTGGGTGTACGGAGCTCTCGCCATGGCCCGCGGCCTGGAGGATCTCGCGGGCCGCCTGGTCCGGCGCGTGCTGCGCGACCCCGGGGCCGAGCGCCTCGCGGGCGGCCCGCTGGGCCCGGAACACCAGCCGGTGCAGTTCGACCTGCCAGGGCGCGGGGGCCGCGCCGATCACGAAGGTGCGCGCGGTGGAGACGCCGTAGCCCCGGTACTGCGCGCCGAGCACCACGGTCAGGAAGTCGCCCTCCTCCACCCGGCGGTCGGTCGGCTGGTGGGCCTCCTGGCCGGAGTGGCTGCCGGTGCCGACCGAGACCGGGAAGGCCGCCCGGTCGGCGCCGTGGTCGATCATCCGGCGCTCCAGCTCCATCGCCAGGTGCCGCTCGGTGCGGCCGACCAGGATCGACTCCAGGAGCTCGCTCAGCGCCTGGTCGGCGATCTCCGCCGCGATCCGCAGATCGGCGATCTCGTGCTCGTCCTTGACCACCCGCAGCCGCTCGACGGCCGCCCCGAGGTCCTTCAACCGGACCCCTTCGGCCAGCCCGGCCACCTGCCGGTGCCGCAGCACGGTGAGGTCGTGCTCCTCCACCGCGAGGTCGCGCACCCCCAGCCGGGCGGCCGCCTCGGCGGCGGCCAGCGCGGTGTCCTGCCCGCCGCCCACCGGCAGCCGGGAGGCGTCCGGGTCGACCAGGTGCTCCCCGGTGTCGTCCGGCGGCAGGTCGTCGGGCAGGGCGAGCAGGGCGCGCTCCCTGGTCAGCAGCAGCGTGGCACCGCAGGGGGCGCAGCCGGTGAGGTAGCGGACGTTGGCGGCACGCGTGATCAGCGAGGCGTCCGCCCCGAGGGCACTGCAGTGCTCGCGCAGCCGCTCACGCCGGACCGCGTACGCATCAGCCATGCTCCCGAGCGTACGGAGGGTGGCGGCACCCCGCCTGTCAGGCGCGTCCCTCCTTGGCCTTGGCGGACCACCGGTGGTCGACCTTGGCCAGCTTCCAGTACCCGATCGCGATCGCCCAGACCACCACGAACAGGCCGACGATCGCGAAGCCCACGTTGTCCAGGCTCAGCTCGGAGATCCAACCCGTCACCGGGTCGGTCAGGTCGAACTTGTCGTGCGCCACGGTGACCAGTTCGATGGTGCCGATCACGAAGGCCACCGCGATGGAGAGGCCGGTGATGGTGAGGTTGTAGTAGACCTTGCGGACGGGGTTGGAGAAGGCCCACTGGTAGGCGAAGTTCATGAACGTGCCGTCCAGGGTGTCGAACAGGCTCATCCCCGAGGCGAACAGCAGCGGCAGGCAGACGATCGCGTACCAGGGCAGCCCGGCGGCGGCGCCCGAACCGGCCATCACCATCAGGGTCACCTCGGTCGCGGTGTCGAAGCCGAGGCCGAGCAGCATCCCGACGGGGTACATCTGGCCCGGGCGGGTGATCGAGCGGGTGGCGCGGCCGAGGATACGGTTCATGAAGCCGCGCGAGTTGAGGTGGCGCTCCAGCTCGGTCTCGTCGTACTCGCCGGACCGCATCGCGCGGTAGACCCGCAGGATGCCGGTCAGCGCGGCCAGGTTGAGCGCGGCGATCAGGTAGAGGAAGGCACCGGAGGTGGTGGTGCCGATCATCCCGAGCACCTTGTGGGTGGTGGACTCGTCGTCCATCAGGGTGCCCGCGAGCGCGGCGCCGCCGGCGACCAGACCGGCCATCACCACGACCATGCTGGAGTGGCCGAGGGCGAACCAGAAGCCGACCGAGACCGGGCGCTTGCCGTCGGCCATCAGCTTTCTGGTGGTGTTGTCGATCACGGCTATGTGGTCGGCGTCGAAGGCGTGCCGCATGCCCAGGGTGTAGGCCGTGATGCCGAGGCCGACGCCGAAGACCTGGGTGCCGACCTTGTAGTTGGCCGGGACGACCAGGAAGAACAGGGTGCCGAAGGCGGCCACGTGCATGGCCAGGATGACCAGCATCAGGCCCGTGGTACGGACGGTGTCCTCACGCTTCCAGCGGAAGCCGGTCTCGGTGGGCGCCGCCGTCGGGGCAGCACTGATTTCAGGCAGGGTCATCTGCGGTCACGCTCCAGCACCTCGTGGATCAACTCGTGAAGTGCCGTGGCCGGTCTCCTGGCTTACGGGTCGACGCACCCGCACCTGGCCTTCCCGGACGGTTGGCGTCCAGTGGCCTCCGTGCTGTTCGCACGGAGACGGTGCGGGTACTACCCGATCACAGTGGCGAGGGCCGCTCCGGACTGGGACCTTGATGGTCCGTCACCGGTCTTCCCGAGCACCACGGCGTGGAACACCGTAGGGGTGACCCGCCACCACCTGCAAGCCTGCACACCTGCGCAGGTGTTGCAGATCACCTGCCCCGGCGTGCGCCGGGCGCTGGGGTCCGTCCGGCGGGACACGTCGGATGGCGTGCCCCGGCGGCGACCGCCCGGCGGGACCCGCCGGACAGACCCCGGATGAGAGAATCTCCGGCATGCACCTCGTCCCCGCCGACCGCGCGAACCACCGGACCATCGACGGCCACCGCGTCTGCGAGGCCATCGCCGCCATCGGTGATGCCGAGCACGTCCAAGCCTGGGCCGAACGCTTCTCCCTGCTGGCCGATCCCGGGCGCCTCTCGCTGCTCCTCGCCCTGCACGAGACCGGCCCGCTGGCCGTCTCCGACCTCGCCGTCGCCACCGGCATGAAGGACCCGGCCGTCTCCCAGGCCCTGCGCCTGCTCCGCGCCGGCGGTCTGGTCACCGGCGACCGGGACGGCCGGATCGTCCGCTACCGCCTGATCGACCCGGCCGTCGCCGAGGTGCTCGCCCACGGCGTCCTCGGCTACCGGGAATGAATGTTCATTCCAGCCGACGCCGGGGTCCTCGCCCCCGGCGCCCCGGCTGCTGGGAATGAACATTCATTCCGCCCGTCGCCAAGGCCCTCGCCCGCACGGCACCCCGGGCCATCCGGAATGAACATTCATTCCGCCATTCCACCCGACGCTAAATGCTTCGTCAGACCACCCGCCCGCTCCGTACGGTGATCCGATGCAGACCGTTGAGCTGACCTGCGATCCCGTGTTCGACGCCGCCGTCCGTGAGGTCTGGCAGCAGCTGGACGAAGGCGGCGTGGCCAGCCTGGCCCGGAACACCCACCCGACCCACCGGCCGCACCTGACCCTCGCCGCCTGCGGGAGCGTCCCGGTGGCCGCGCTGGCCCGGGTGGACGAGCTGATCGCGGAGGCCCTGCCGCTGCCGGTGCGGCTCACCGGGCTGCTCTCGTTCAGCGCGCGCAGCCGCCGCCGGGTGCTGTCCTGGTCGGTCGTGCCCGGTTACGAGCTGGTGCGCCTGCACCACCGGATCTGGCAGGAGCTGGCCGAGGCCGCCCAGCCCGGCTCAGCCCAGCCCAGCCCCTACTACCTGCCCGGCCGCTGGTCCCCGCACCTGGGCCTCACCCGGCGGCTCGAACCCGCCGAGCTCGCCCTGGCCCACCACCTGCTGGGCCGGCTGCCCGACCTCACCGGCAGCTTCGACGCCGCCCGCAGCTACGACACCTGCACCGGCCTCACCACGCCGCTGGGCGCGGCGCCGCCAGCAGTCCGTCCAGCGAGCGCTTGAACGCCGCCACAAAAGCCTTCCGAGTCCCGTCCCCCACCAGCTCCAGCGACAGGTACGGGTTGAGGTCCTCCAGCTCCACCAGCAGCAGCTCGCCCTCCCGCGTGCGGCAGGCGTCGACCCGCTGGATGCCGTGCGACAGCCCGTTCCACGCCACGAACCGGCGGGCGAAGGCGAGGTCGGCGCCCGTCGGCGCGTACGGCTCCAGCCGCCAGCGGGCCTCCTGGTCCGGGGCGTACAGGGCGTACTGGAACTCCTGGTCCACGAAGTAGAACGAGACCTCGTACGTGAAGTCGATCCTCGGCTGCACCAGCATCCCGGTCACCTCCCGGGCGCCCTTCGCGACCACCTCCAGGCCGATCGAGTCGGCCCCCTGCACCGGCTTCACCACGTACTCGGGCACCTCCGGCAGGCCCGCCCAGCTGCCCTCGGCGGTCGGGATCACCGGGTACCCGGCGGCGGTGAGCTCGAGCAGGTACCGCTTGCCCGCCATGTCGGCCTTGCCGTCCAGCGGGTTGTAGACGCGTATCCGCTCCCGGCGGGCCCGCGCCACGAACTCCACGTACGCCGCCCGGTGGTGCAGCACCGGCCCGCTGTTGCGGATCACCACCGCGTCCGCCCCGGCCATCCGCCCGGCCACCTCCGTCGGGTGGCAGGGCTCGACCGTGAAGTCGGCGCGCAGCTGCTCGATCAGCCACCGGTCCTCGGCACCGTAGTCACGGCCCTTGGCGGGGTAGTCGAAGTCGGTGACGTACAGCAGGCTGGCTCGTGACATGCGTGGACCCTAACGCTGCTGGCAGCGGGGGCACCAGAACAGATTCCGGGCCGCGTGCTCCTCCGTCCGGACCTCGGTGCCGCAGACCAGGCAGGGCATGGCGGCCCGGCGGTAAACGTAGACCTCGCCGCCGTGGTCGTCCACCCGGGGCGGGCGGCCCATCGCCTCGGGGGTGTGCTCGGGGCGGACGGTGTCGATCCGGCCGGCGCCGACGCCGTCGTGCATCAGGTCGACCAAGTCGCTCCAGATCGCCTTCCACTCCGCCTCGGTGATCCGGCGGCCGGGCCGGTGCGGGGCGATGCCCAGGCGGAACAGCACCTCGGCGCGGTAGACGTTGCCGACCCCGGCCAGGATCTTCTGGTCCATCAGCAGGGCGGCGATCGTGGTGGAGCTGCGCGAGATCCGCTGCCAGGCGGCCGCAGCGTCGGCGTCGGCCCGCAGCGGGTCCGGCCCGAGGCGGCGGTGCACGGCGGCCTTCTCGCCCGGGGTGAGCACCTCGCAGGTGGTCGGGCCGCGCAAGTCCGACCACCACTCGCCGTTCGCCAGCCGGGCCCGCACCTGCCCCACCGGCTCCGGCGCCTCCCCCGCCCCGAAGGTCACCCCGCCGTACAGGCCCAGGTGGATGTGCAGCCAGACATCGCCCTCGAAGCCGACGAACAGGTGCTTGCCGTGCGCCTCGGCCCCCTGGACCACCCGCCCGTCCAGCACCCCCGCCCCCTCGGCGAACCGCCCCTGGGGGCTCGACACCCGCGCCACCCGGCCCCCGAACAGCCGTGCCTTCTCCCCCGCCAACCGATGAATGATGTGGCCCTCAGGCACTGCTACTCCTCCAGACGCACCGACCGATCAGCCTCCATTCTCCCGGACGGCACTGACACCCCTCAGCCCCGAGCGATCAGCTCCTGGACAGTCCTGGCGCCCTTCCGGACCTGCCCGGCCCAGTACTCCCACCACGGTCCCGCCGGCATCCGCTCGGCCAACGCCGGCGCGTCCGGCTCCGCCAGCGCTTCGCGCAGCAGCTCGTGGGCCAGCCTGAACGACGGGTCGGCGGCCGCCAGCCAGCGCTGGGCGGCGTCGGAGCCCTCGGTGGCGAGCAGCTCGCGCACCCGCTCCACCCAGCCCGCCCGCCACCACGCGTCCACCGCCGCCGGCTCGACCTCCGCGAAGGTGGGCGCGAGCGCCGCCGCCAGCCGGCGCAGCATGCTCTGCGGGTCGGTGGCCAGCTTCGGGTACTCCCGCTCGAAGTACTCCCAGTCCCTGCCCACCTCGGGCTCCAGCCCGGTGAGGGTCTCCGGCCGCACCGGGTGCTCGGCGTAGTACGCCTCCCCCGGGAGGAAAGCGTCCCGCAGCACGCCGTAGCGCAGCGGGGCCGACTCGGCGAGCAGCACGGCGTCGTAGAGGTCCTTGCCCTGCGGGTAGCTGTCGGTCACCAGCCAGAGCAGCTTCCAGGCCAGCGACAGCTCCCGCGTCGCCGCGTTCAGCCGGGCCCCTGGCGCGACCAGCACCGGCTCCGCCGGCACCGGCAGCGGCTCGTTGAACACGAAGTCGAGCTGCGCCGCGCCGCCCGGCAGTCCCTCGGCCGCCCACGGCAGTACCAGCCGCCGCCCGGGCACCCGCTCGTAGGTCCAGATCTCCCCGGTGACCGCTCGGGCCGCCGTGAACCCGATCCCGTCGCCGCTCCTGGCTTCGGCCGCCGCCGCGATGCCGTCCAGCATCGCGCCGGTGCGCGGCTCCGTGACTCCCCACTCCCGCGGCACGACCACGAAGTCCAGGTCCCCCGGCTCGCGGGCGGCCTCGCCGTACCAGGCGCGCAGCACCACACTGCCCCGCAGCACCAGCGCCTCGCGCCACGGCGAGCCGGCGATCGCGGCCAGCACCAGGTCCATCGCCCGGCGCCGCGCGGCGTACCAGGCGGCGGAGAGGTCCGGATCGGCGAAGCTCGGATCCGCCGGGCGGAAGGCGTTCGCGTACTGCTTGAGCGCCGGGTCGAAGATCTTGGCCTGCTCTGCCCGTGGGTCGTCGACCGGGCGGTAGGTGGGAGGAAGGCTCACCAGGGTCACCTCTCGTCCAGCCAGCCGTCGTCGACGGCCAGGTTGCTGTCGTGCACCACGAATTCACGCTCCACCGCGGCGGGCGGGTACCCGGCCGCGGTCAGCGCGGCGGTCAGCCGGGCCAGCCTGCGCCCGGCGGTGGCCAGGCCGACGCCGTGGCAGCGCTGGGTCACGAACTGCTGCCGGAGCCCGCTCGGGTCGGCGCGCCGGGCGTTCCAGGACACGTGCGCGCCGTGCCCCGCCACCGCCCGCACCAGCCTGGGCCGGTCGGCCGGGTCGAGCAGCACCTTCACGTGGTGCTCGAAGTACGCCTCCGGGCCCAGCCGGGCGGCCTCGGCGTCGGCCTGCGGCACTCCCCGCGCCCACGGCGCCGCCTCCACCTTCACCCGCACCGGCCCGAAGCCGTCGCCCCGCAGCGCCACCGCCACCGCCCCGGCCCGGTCGAGCTGCTCCCGGTACGTCCCCTCGGCCCGCCAGGACAGCATCGGCTGCGAGGGTGTCCGCCCGCGCGCGAGCACGATGTGGGTGTACTTCAGCCCGCGCCCCGCCGCCCACCCCTCCAGCGCCGGCCCCGCCTCGGCGGCGGCCAGCGTCAGATGGGTCTCGAACTCCCCCGCCACAGCCGCCACACCTGTCGGCGGCCCGGCCAGGAGCGTCTTGATCGTCATGCCCGGCATTCTCACGGCCGGTCGAAGCCTCGGACAACCGGATTCAGTCCTCGCCCTCCCGCAAGGCCGTCAGCAGGCGTTCCAGGGTGGCCAGGTCGTCCCGGGTCAGGCTCAGCATGGCGGCCGGGGGGCGGGCGAGGATCTGGTCGGCGCGGGCCGCGGCGGCGCGGCCGGTGTCGGTCAGGGTGACGAGCTTGTAGCGCCGGTCGTCCGGGTGGACGGTGCGCGCCACCAGACCACGCTCGACCAGGTCGTCGACGATCAGCGTGGTGTACGCCTTGTCGCTGGCCAGCCTGGCGGCCAGCTCACGCATGGTCAGCGGCCCGGCGGCCAGCCGGCGCAGGGCCTTGGCCCGGGCGAAGCTCAGGCCGAGCGCGTCGCTCACCTGCTTGCGGCGGTCCCCGTGCTCCAGCACCAGACCGGACATCGCCGCCCAGATCCGGGTGGCGGTCTGCAGGGTGGCTCCGTCGGGGGCGAGCTCGGCCGTCGGCGGGTTGTCGTTCATGAGGTGGTGACCGGTGTCCTGGTCTGCTCGGGGCTGAGGTTGGCAGCCGCACGTTCGGCGGTCCGCAGGGCCCACCGGCCCGTGGTGAGGATACCCAGCACGAAGACCGCTCCCCCGCAGCCGGTGGTGATCCACCAGCCGGCGTGGCTGGCGGCGGCGAAGCCGGTGCTCAGCGGGCCGTGGACGGCGGAGGTGACCACCGAGCCGACCACGGCCACCCCCAGCGACTGCCCGACCTGACGGCTGGTGGAGGCCACGGCCGCGGCGACCCCGGCCTGGCTGCGCGGCATCCCCGACACCGCCGTGTTGGTGATCGGCGAGTTCAGCATGCCGAACCCCAGACCGAAGACGGTGTAGGCGGTGAGCAGCTGCCAGGTCGGGGTGGCGGCCGTGAGCCCGGTCAGCAGCAGCCCGCCGGCGGCCATCGAGACCCCGGCGACCAGCAGCGGGATCCGCGGGCCGCGGCTGCCGACGATCCGGCCGGACAGCGGTGCGAAGGCGACCGTCATCACGGCCATCGGCAGGGTGTGGAGCCCGGCCCGCAGCGCGCTGAAGCCGCGGACGTCCTGCAGGTACAGGGTGTTGAGGAAGAGGAAGCCGGCCAGCGAGGCGAAGCCGGAGACGGCGATCACCGTCGCCCCGGAGAACGGCGCGCTGCGGAAGAACCTCAGCTCGATCAGCGGTTCCGCCCGGCGCGACTCGTACCCCAGCAGGCCGAGCAGCGCGAGCAGGGCCAGCCCGAAGCAGGCGAGGGTCCGGCCCGAGGTCCAGCCGGCCGCGGGGGCCTCGATGATCCCGTAGGTGAGCGAGGCGAGCAGCAGGACGACCAGCAGCTGGCCGACCGGGTCGACCCGGCGGGCGCGGGCGGCCCGCGACTCGGGGACGAACCGCCCGGCCAGCACCAGCGCCGCGAGCCCGACCGGGATGTTCACCCAGAAGATCGCCTGCCAGCCGAACCACCCGGTCAGCAGCCCGCCGACCACCGGTCCCAGCGCCATGCTCACCCCGACCGTCGCGCCCCAGATCCCGATCGCGCGGGCCCGCTCCCGGGGCTCGGTGAAGGTGTTGGTGATGATGCCCATCGCGACCGGGTTGAGCATCGAGCCGCCGACGGCCTGGACGGTGCGGGCCGCGACCAGCCAGCCGAGGCTCGGCGACAGACTGCACAGCAGCGAGCCGAGGGTGAAGAGCACCAGCCCGGCCCGGAAGGTCCGGCGGCGGCCGATCCGGTCACCGGTGGAGCCCGACAGCATCAGCAGGCTCGCCAGCACCAGCGTGTAGGCGTCGATGGTCCACTGCAGGCCGGAGACGGAGGCGTGCAGCTCACGCTGGATCGACGGCAGGGCGACGTTCACGATCGTGTTGTCCAGCCCGACGATGAACAAGCTCATGCAGCAGATGGCGAGCACGACCGTCCGCTGCCGGGAGCTGAGCTCGGCCATGCCACACCCCAATGGTTGTAGTAGTGAAACTGTTTTAAGACTACAACCATCGGGGTGAGGTCCGCCGTCAGGCGAAGCGGGAGCTCCGGACCGGGCCGGCGGAGCGGATCGGGTCGCGCGGGCCCTCGGCGGGCCGGCCGGTCGCGCGGGCGGCGAAGGCCGTGAGGGTGTCGTCCGGGTCGGGCGGAGTCCCGCCGTCGCCCTCGGGGGCCTCCGGGGCCGCGGCGAGGATCGCCTCGGCCAGTTCCTCGGCCGAACGCTCGTCGGGGCCGCCCTCCCGCGCCTCGCCGTCCTCGCCGAACTGCAGGCCGGGCTCCCAGGGGGCGTTCACGATCTGGCCGAGCAGGGTGGAGATGTCGGCGCTCACGCCGGGCGGGTCGGTCCAGCAGGTGGCGTGCTCGAAGAGCAGCTCGCCCGGCGCCCGCTCGTTCAGCTGCGCCACCACGGCGGGGTCGCACTCGTTGAGGTCGTAGGCGACCACCAGGACGTCCGGCGTCCCCGGCAGGTACGGCTCGGCCGGCACGCCGAGCAGCCGGGCCGCCGCCAGGCCGAGCGCCCGGCTGCCCCGGTCGGCCAGCAGGCCGACGGCGGCGGGCTTGCGGCCGGTGGCGGCCAGGACGGCCAGCAGGCGCTCCAGGCCGTACCGGCAGTGCCCGAAGTCGTCCTGCAGGTAGGCCCAACGGCCGGTCATGCCCTGGTCGAAGCCGTGCGGCGAGAGGGTGGTGAGCAGACCGCCGGTCAGCACGTAGTGCCAGCCGCGCAGGTCCTTGTCACCGGCCGGCGGCAGCGCGGCGGCCCGCGCCAGCATCCGCCCGACCCGCTCCCCCGGGCCCACCCAGACGTCCTCCGGGGCCGACAGCCCGTCGTACACCTCGCGGGCCAGGCCGAGCTGACCGCTCATCACCGCGTTGTAGACCGTGAGGTAGCGGTCCGGCCAGTCGGCCAGCCGGTCGTCGTGCTCGCGCAGCACGGCCAGTGCCTCGGCGTGCCGCTCGCAGCCCTCCAGTGCGGAGACCAGCTCGAGCAGCACCTTGCGCAGACCGGGCTGCTGGGCGGGCCTGGCCTTGCGGCGGAACAGCCCGGTCCGCACCGGAGCGGCCGGCGGCTGATCCACCACCCGCAGCGCCTCCCGCAGCGCGGGGACGGCCAGCGCGTCGACGCCGCGCTCGACGCAGGCGTAGCCGTACGTGTAGAGCCGGTCGGCCTCACCGGGCCCGGCCGCCAGCGCGGTCGAAGCCTCTGCCAAGTCCTTGAAACCGGCGCCCTTGGCCAGCTCGGCCACCAGCGGCGCGATCTCGGCGGGCGGGAGCCTGTCCGCCGCGGAGCGCAGCTTGCGCATCGATCCCTGCGGGTCGCCGGCTTCGAGGAGCTCCCAGGCTTCGGACAGGTCGGTGGTCATGAGTCTCCGGTGGTCAGGTGGGGTGTCAGGGACCTCAGGATGGTCCTTGACACCCCGCCTCCGGGGCAACCGGGTTTCAGCTGTGCATCGAGATGACGTTGTTGTAGAGGAAGTCGTCGAGGACACCCGAGTAATTGGGCTGGATCTGCTCGCAGGCGCCGTAGGGCCCGTAGACACTGCTGCGGGTGCACAGGGTCCAGGTCACGCCGCTGTTGTTGACGACGGAGGCCGCGTTGTCCTGCACCTGCTGCCCGTAACCGGAGCCGTTGCCCCAGTGCCGGAAGGTGTGGTCGGAGAGGTGGGGGACCCAGCCGGGGCTCCAGTTCTCGAAGGAGCCCCAGCCGTACTGCGGGGAGTTGTAGTACAGGCAGATGGTGCCGCTGGGGCAGGCCTCGGCGCCCCCGGGGCCCGCCGCGAAGGCGGGGGTGTTCATGCCGAGCACGGCGGCGAAGGCGGCCAGGCCGACCGCTAGCTTTCGCTTCATCAGAGCCTCTTCGAAAGTCCGGTGGTGAGCTGGCGGAGATCGCAGCCCCGCGCAGGTGTACCAGCGGCGCGGCAGGGCCCGCAACGGGGTTACCAGGGCGCCACCGGGCCGGGCCGGGAGGCCGGTTCGTACGGCGGGGGCTCGTACTGCACCGGTTCGTACTGCACCGGCTCCGGCTCCCGGGCGGGCCGGGGGCGCAGCGGCCACCAGATGCTCCGGCCCAGCAGGACGGCGATCGCGGGCACCAGGACCATCGAGAGCAGGAACGCGGAGAGCAGGATGCCGAGCGCGGTGGCGAAGCCGACCTGGCGGCTGGCCGGGGTGGCACCGAGGGTGGCGAAGGAGCCGGCCAGCACGAGGCCCGCGGTCGCGATGGCCGGTGCGGTGTGCCGGACGGCCCGGGCGACGGCGGCGCGGGCCGAGCCCCGGTGCTCCATCTCCTCCCTGATCCGGTCGGTGATCAGGATGTTGTAATCGGTGCCGAGGGCGACGACGAACAGGAACAGGACGAGCGGCAGGGTGAAGGCGACCCCCGGCTTTCCCGCGGCGTGCTGGAAGACCAGGGCCGAGGCGCCAAGGGTGGCCGCGAAGCACAGCCCGACCGAGACGAGCAGGACGAGCGGCGCCAGCAGGCTGCGCAGCAGCATGAGGAGGATCAGCGCGATGAGGGCGGCGGCGACCGGGAAGACGATCCGCAGATCGTGGTCGACGGCCTCGGCGACGTCCGAGAAGACCGCCGGCGTGCCGCCCACGTGGGCCGAGAGCCCGGCGGGGGTGTTGGCCGCGACGGCCGCCCTCAGCGGGCCCTTGACCACGTCCCGGGCCTGCTGGGACTGCGGGTCGGCGGTCAGGTAGAGGTCGATCCGGGCCGCCCGGTGGTCCGCCGAGAGTGCGGTGGCACCCACCCGGCCGACGCCGCTGACCTCGCCCAGGGAGTGCCCGAGGCCGTCGAGCCGGCCGGCGGTCAGAGTGCCGCCGTCCCGGGCGGTGACGAAGACGGTGGTCGGGTCGGAGACCCCGGCCGGGAGAGCACGCGAGATCTCGGCGGCGGTGGCCGCGGCGGCCGTCTTCGGGCCGTCCGCGCCGAAGCCGTAGTCCATCCGGATCCCGGCCAGCCCGGCGGCCAGCACGCCCAGCAGGGCGAGCGAACCCACGGCGAGGGCGAGCGGCCGCCGGGCGACCAGGCCGCCGAGCCGGGCGGCGACACCGGCCCGGGGCTCCAGCCGCAGCGCCCGCGAGGGCCAGAAGATCTTCCGCCCGGAGGCGGCCAGCAGGGCGGGCATCAGGGTGAGGCTGCCGAGCAGCATGACCAGGACCGAGACCGCGATGGCGGGCCCGAGCACCCGGAACTGGCCGAAGCTCGCGACCCCGAGGGTGGCGAAGGCCGCGACGATGGTCAGGGCCGCCGAGGTGATCGCGGTGCCCACCCGGCCGCTCACCTCCGCCGCGATCTCCTTGCGGTGCGCCTCGGGCCGGGCCCGCAGCCGCTCGCGGAACCGGAACAGCAGGAAGAGCAGGTAGTCGACGCCGATGCCGAGCAGCACCACCTGGATCAGCGAGGGCGTGCTCGGGTCCAGCTTGATCCCGGTGAGCATCGCGGTGCCGACCACCGCCCCCGCCGCCGCCCCGCCGATCAGGGTGACGGCGATCAGCGGCAGGACGGCGGCCAGGACGCCGCGGAAGACCAGCACGTTGAGCAGCACGATCAGGGCGAGCACCAGCCCGCCGGTGATCTTCGAGGTCAGCTCGCCGTCGTCGGTGGTGTCCACCGTGTCGGCGAGCCCGCCGGTGAAGCCGGTCCGCAGGCCCTCGGCGGCGAACTCCGCCCGTGCCGTGTCCCGGAAGACCTTGTAGGTGGCCTGCAGCCGCGGGTCGATGGCGTTGCCGACCAGTCCGACCGAGAGCAGCTGGAAGCGGCCGTCCGGCGCGAGCACGACGGGGCTGACCGTCGGGGTCTGCGAGTAGTCCTCCAGCAGGAAGGACGGACCTTCCCCCTCCTTCGGCGCGGGGGTCACCACCCGCTGCTTCGCCAGCTTCGCGGCCGTCGCACCGATCCGCTGCTGGTCGGCCTCGCCCAGCGGGGCGCCGTCGGCCCTGGCCACCAGCACGGTGACGGCGTTGGCGTCGGGCTTCACCCCGAAGCGGTCCTCGGCGATCCGCAGGGCGGCCGCCGAGTCGTAGCTGCGCGGCAGGAAGTCACCGGTCTGGTTCTGTGTGACGCGGAACATGAGCGACCCGCTCACCCCGGTCAGGACGATGCCGAGCACCGCCCAGACGATGATGACCGTCCAAGGGCGTCTGGTCGAGTACCCGGTGAGGGCGCGGATCACGGTGGTCCTCCGGTTCGTGGAGCCTGGCGGCGCCGGGTGCTCCCGGGCCTCCTACAGACCATCAGCCGCAGACCCCCGAACACGTCCTGGCCAGGGACGATCTCCCACCGGGCCCCCGGCACCAGGCCTGCCGTCCGACCAGGACCCTGGTCCTGGTCCGAGGCCGTCCTCCCGGCGCCGCTGCGGCGGTCCGGGCCCTGACAGACTGGTCACGGCAGTCGGCAGCGGAGAGGGCGAGGACGTGGACAGGCAGATCGAGGGCACGCCGTGGACGCGGTCCGACGCGCTGGTGGCGGTCGGCGCGGCCGGCATCGACCTGCTGGGGTACTCACTCGGCAACTCCGGCGCCGGTCTGCCGGTCTCGGTCACCGGCAGCGTGCTCGTGGTCCTGGCGGCGCTGCCGCTGCTGGCCCGGCGGCGGTACCCGGTCGTGGTGCTGGCCGCCGTACTGCTGGTCTCCGCGGCCTTCAACCTGCTCGGGCCCCAGCTGACGCACTTCGGCGCGGCTCCCGCCGTGGCGCTCTACTCGGTGGCCCGGGTCTCCCGGCCGGCCGTCACCGCCTCGGCCACCGTCATCACGGCGGCGGTGATCCTGCTCAGCCAGCCCCAGGGGCCGCTCACCTGGACCGACGCGTTCAGCAGCGCCATCGCGGCCGTGCTGGTGACCGCCACCGCCACCGTCGTCCGCCGCTGGCAGCAGCAGGTGGCGTCCAACCGGCAGCTGTTGGCGGAGCAGGCGGTGGCCCAGGAGCGGCGCCGAATCGCGCGGGAGCTGCACGACATCGTGGCGCACCACATCACCACCATGCAGCTGATGGCCGGCGGCGCCCGGGCCAACCTCGACCGGGACACCGAGGTGGTCCGCGAGGCGCTCGTCACCCTGGAGTCCTCCGGGCGCCTCGCCCTGCGGGAGATGCGCCAGCTGCTCGACGTGCTCCGCGCCGGTGACGACCCCGAGCCCGGCACCCCGGAGCCCCAGCCCGGCGTCGCGGACCTCGACCGGCTGGTACGCGACTCCGGTTTTCCCGTCGAGCTGCGGTTGACCGGGACACCCCGGCCGCTCGAACCGACGCTCGGCCTGACGGTCTACCGGATCGTGCAGGAGGCCCTGACCAACACCCGTAAGCACGCGGGCCGGGCCCGGGCCGTGGTCACGCTCACCTACGGGCCCGACGACCTGCTGGTCGACGTCCAGGACGACGGCTCGGGCGAGCCTCCCCATGACGGGCCGGCCGGGCCGGCCGGGTACGGTCTGGTCGGGATGCGGGAGCGCGTCGCGCTGCACGGCGGGAGCCTGACGGCCGGCCGGCAGGAGGGCGGCGGCTTCCGGGTCACCGGCCGGCTGCCGCTGGCCGACCACACCGAGACCGTACCGACGTCACGACCCGAGGAGCACTGACCATGCAGGGGCCGACCGCACCGATCACCGTCCTGATCGCGGACGACCAGCCGCTGGTGCGGCGCGGACTGGCGCTGATCCTCACCCCCGACCCCGGCTTCGAGGTCCTCGGCGAGGCCGAGAACGGCGAGCGGGCCGTCGAGCTGGCCCACGTGCTGCGGCCCGACGTGGTGGTGATGGACATCCGGATGCCCGTGCTCGACGGCGTCGCCGCCACCGCCCGCCTGACGGCGGAGCTCCCCGACTGCCGGGTGCTCGCCCTGAGCACCTTCGACATGGACGAGTACGTGGTCTCCGCCCTCCGCGCCGGCGCCGCCGGGTTCCTCCCCAAGGACGTCTCCCCCGAGGAGCTCACCGCCGCCATCCGCACCGTCCACGCGGGCGAGGCCGCAGTCGCCCCCCGCCTCCTCACCACCCTGATCTCAACCTACGTCCGCACCCCGCCCCCCACCCGCCCGGCCACCCCCGCCACCGTCGACCTGACCCCCCGTGAGACCGAGATCTGGCGCCTGATCGCCACCGGCCTCGACAACACCCGGATCGCCGAGGAACTCACCCTCAGCGTCTCCACCGTCAAGAACCACATCACCAGCCTCTTCACCAAGCTCCAGGTCCGCGACCGCGCCCAGGCCGTCATCGCCGCCTACGAATCCGGCCTGGTCTCCGCCCGGGGAGACGGCTGAGGACGCCACTGCTCGCGGTACCCCGGCGTGTCGTCGTAGGTCTGGGCGAGGAGCCTGACCGCCGCTTCGAGGGCAGCGGCCCAGCCGGCTCGGAAGTCCCCGGTGGTGGGCTCGGCCGACGCGACCGAGGCGTAGAGGTCCGTGACAGCGCGGGCCATGTCGATCATCGGGACGGTGCTCTCGAGATGGACATCCGTGCCTGGCGGAGCACAGGACGAGATCATCACCACCCTGTGCAGGTCCTCGTCGAGCTCCGCCCGCAAGAACCGGATGAGGTCGTCATTCATGCCGGTCATCGTTCCGATACCCCGCCTGCGGGTCAACGCCCCGCGAGGCGGGCGGTGATGGCCTGGTCCAGGGCGGCGGCGGTGGCGGGGATGTCGAGTTGGGAGTTGTCGATGATGGGGAGGCCGGAGTTGTACCAGCCGGCCATGCGGCCGTGGATGCGGGCTACCTCCTCGTCGCGCAGGCGCCGGTTGCCGCTGCGGCGGGCGTTGCGGGCGAGGACGGAGTCGAGGCCGGGGAGGAGGACGACGGGGATCATCCCGGGGCCGATGTGGCGGCGCCAGCCGCCTAGGCCGATGGCGGGGCGGTCGGGGAAGACGGCGTCGTCGATGATGCAGGAGATGCCGTTGGCGAGGTAGTTGCGGCAGGCGAAGCCGCAGGTGCGGCGGGCCAGCCGGTACTGCGCCTCGGAGGCGTCGTTCCAGCCGGACTGCGGGTCGGCGAAACCGGCCTGCACCCATTCGCGGACGTCGTCCAGGCTCACGTGCGCCGTCGGCGTGGGCCGCCGCTCGGCCCAGTGCCGGGCCACGCTGGTCTTGCCCGCCCCGGCGGGGCCGATCAGCAGCACGGCGAGCGGCCCCGAAGCGGGCTGGTGCACGGGCGGCGGCACCGGCTGCGCCGGCGCCAGCGGGAAGTGCCCGGTCGTCAGCGAGGCGGCGGGGGCCATCGGCAGCAACGGAACGGTGGGCCCGCCACCGGCCGCGGTCGGCGGGTACGGCGGCGGTGCGAACGGGCGCGGCGGCACCGGGCCTGTCCCGTACTGCTGCGTCACTTCACCTCCCGGCGGGTCCGGACGTGCTCCCGAACCGGGACATTACACGTCGGCCCGGTGGCGGGCACAGTCCGCCACCGGGCCGACACTTCCGATCAGGCCGCCGGGTACCCCCGCTGACCTGCCGTCATGCTCGAACCGGCCACCCTACTTGGTCGCCAGCTGCTCCGCGATCGCCCGCAGCGCCAGCTCGTACGATCCGATCCCGAAGCCCGCGATGGTGCCGGAGGCCACCGCCGCGATCACCGAGGTGTGGCGGAACTCTTCGCGCGCGTACGGGTTCGAGATGTGCACCTCGATCAGCGGCGCGGTCCGCTGCGCCGCGGCGTCCCGCATCGCGTACGAGTAGTGGGTGAACGCGCCGGGGTTGATGACCACGGGTGTGCGTTCGTCGGCCGCACGGTGCAGCCATTCGACCATCTCCTGCTCGGAGTTGGTCTCCCGCACCTCCACCTCGAAGCCGAACTCCTTGCCGAGCGCCGTGCAGCGCTCGACCAGCCCGGTGTAGGAGGTGGCGCCGTACACGTCGGGCTCCCGGCTGCCGAGGCGGCCGAGGTTGGGCCCGTTGAGGACGACGACCCTGGTCACCCGGACACCTCCGCGTACGCGCCGACCAGCAGCGTCGGGTCCGGACCCTCGAGGACGGAGGTCTTGCCCAGGCCGTCGAGCACGATGAAGCGCAGCAGGTCGCCGCGCGACTTCTTGTCGATCTTCATGGCGTCGAGCAGCTTCGGCCAGGCGTCCGCCCGGTAGGTCAGCGGCAGGCCGACCGAGGCCAGCACGGTGCGGTGCCGGTCGGCCGTCTCGTCGTCCAGCCGGCCCGCCAGGCGGCCGAGCTCGGCGGCGAAGACCATGCCGATGGAGATCGCCGCGCCGTGCCGCCACTTGTAGCGCTCGTTGCGCTCGATGGCGTGGCCCAGGGTGTGGCCGTAGTTGAGGATCTCCCGGCGGCCGGCCTCCTTGAGGTCGCCCGAGACGACATCGGCCTTGACCTGGATGGCCCGGCGGATCAGCTCCACCGTGTGCGGGCCGGCCGGGGTCTTGGCGCCCTCCGGGTCGGCCTCGATCAGGTCGAGAATCACCGGGTCGGCGATGAAGCCGCACTTGATGACCTCGGCCAGGCCGCTCACGTAGTCGTGCTTGGGCACCGTCTCCAGCGTCGCCAGGTCGGCCAGCACGCCCACCGGCGGGTGGAAGGCGCCGACCATGTTCTTGCCCTCGGCGATGTTGATGCCGGTCTTGCCACCCACGGCGGCGTCGACCATGCCGAGCAGCGTGGTCGGCATCGAGACCCAGCGCACGCCGCGCAGCCAGGTGGCCGCGACGAAGCCCGCGAGGTCGGTGGTGGCGCCGCCGCCGAGCCCGACGATCACGTCGGAGCGGGTGAAGCCGGTCTGCCCGAGCACCGACCAGCAGTACGCGGCGACCTCGGCGCTCTTGGCCTCCTCGGCGTTGGGCACCTGGAGCAGGATCGCCTCGTAGCCCTCGCCCGCGAGGTCCTCGCGGATCGCGTCGGCGGTCGCCTCCAGGGCCTCCGGGTGGACGATCGCCACCCGGCGGGCCTGGGTGCCGATCAGGCCGCCCAGCTCGCCGAGCAGCTGATGGCCCACCAGCACGTCGTACGGGTCGTGGCCCGCGCTGCCACCCACGTGGATGGTGACGGTCTCGCTCATTACTTCCTCAAATCCAGTGCGTCGATGGTGGCCTCGGCCACCTGCTCCGGCGTCCGCCCGTGGGTGTCCACCGTGATGGTGGCGACCTCCTGGTAGAGCGGGCGCCGGGCCTCCATCAGCTCGCGCCACGTGGCACGCGGGTTGACGGCGAGCAGCGGGCGCGGCACGTCCAGGCCGACCCGCTTCACGGCGTCCGCGAGCGCCACCTCAAGGTAGACCACCCGGCAGTCGGCCAGCAGCTCGCGGGTGGCCTCGGCCAGCACCGCGCCGCCGCCGAGCGCCACCACACCGTCGTGCTCGGCCACCGCGGCCGCCACGGCCCGCACCTCCAGCTCGCGGAAGTGCGGTTCGCCCTCGTCCACGAAGATGTCCGGGATGGGCTTGCCCGCCAGCGCCTCGATGTCGGCATCGGTGTCCCGGTAGGCGACTGAGAGGCGCTCGGCGAGCACCTGGCCCACGGTGCTCTTGCCCGCGCCGGGCGGGCCCACCAGCACCAGCAGCGGGCTCATCGGACGATCAGGTTCTCGAGGTAGCTCTGCACGTTGCGGCGGGTCTCGGAGACGTTGTCGCCGCCGAACTTCTCGTTCACCGCGTCGGCCAGCACCAGCGCGACCATCGCCTCGGCGACGATGCCGGCGGCCGGCACGGCGCAGACGTCCGAGCGCTGGTGGTGCGCCTTGGCCTCCTCGCCGGTGCGGGTGTCGATGGTGCGCAGCGCGCGCGGCACGGTCGCGATCGGCTTCATCGCGGCGCGGACCCGCAGCAGCTCGCCGGTGGACAGGCCGCCCTCGGTGCCGCCGGAGCGGCCGGAGGTGCGCTTGACGCCGTCCGGGCCGGGCACGATCTCGTCGTGGGCCTGCGAGCCGGGCACCCGGGCCAGGTCGAAGCCGTCGCCGACCTCGACGCCCTTGATGGCCTGGATGCCCATCAGGGCGGCGGCCAGGCGGGCGTCCAGGCGGCGGTCCCAGTGCACGTGGCTGCCGAGGCCGACCGGCACGCCGTACGCGAGCACCTCGACCACACCGCCGAGGGTGTCGCCGTCCTTGTGGGCCTGGTCGATCTCGGCGACCATCTGCTTCGAGGCGTCGGCGTCCAGGCAGCGCACCGGGTCCTCGTCCAGGCGGGCCTCGTCGGAGGGCAGCGGGAGCACTCCGGCGGGGGCCTTGGCGGCGGCGAGCTCGACCACGTGCGAGACCAGCTCGATCCCGCAGGTCTCCTTCAGGTACGAGCGGGCGACGACGCCCAGCGCGACGCGGGCGGCCGTCTCGCGGGCGCTGGCGCGCTCGAGGATCGGGCGGGCCTCGTCGAGGGAGTACTTCTGCATGCCCGCGAGGTCGGCGTGGCCGGGGCGGGGGCGGGTGAGCGCCTCGTTGCGGGCCAGGCCCGCCAGGATCTCCGGGTCCACCGGGTCGGCGGACATGACCTGCTCCCACTTGGGCCACTCGGTGTTGCCGACCATGATCGCGACCGGGCTGCCCATGGTCAGACCGTGCCGGACACCGCCGAGGAAGGTCACCTCGTCCTGCTCGAACTTCATCCGGGCACCCCGGCCGTAGCCGAGCCGGCGCCGCGCCAGCGCGTCGGCGACCATCTCGGTGGTCACCGGCACACCGGCGGGCAGACCCTCCAGCGTCGCGACCAGAGCGGGACCGTGCGACTCCCCCGCCGTCAGCCAGCGCAACGTACCCAACGCAGCTCCTTCGTCAGCGGCCCTGCGCTGCGGCGGGCCGACCAGGCGTCTCTCGGCGGGCCCGGCTCACGACGGCACCCGCGCTCTGACCAGATCCTTTCACGTCCGGCGGCCCTCCCGGTGCACGGTCCGCGTGCCGGACAGCGGAGGTCCACGGCCCGGTCGCACCGCCTGGGCCGGGCAGGTCCGGGCTATCAGGGGGCGAACGGTCCGTCCCGGAGCCCGCCGGGCCGGTCCGCGGGTGATCTGCTCAGGGCCCGTCTCTGTCAGATCCGGGCTCCGACCTGGTCAGGTCCGATGCGCCTGCAGCGCCGCCTCGCCGGCCCGCCGCATGGCGCCGAGCACACCCTCCGACCGCCCCGTGAACTGCTCGAACTGCAGCACCGCCTGATGCACCAACAGATCCAGCCCGCCCAGCACCGTCGCCCCGCGCTCCGCGCAGGCCGCCACCAGCGCCGTCGGCCAAGGGTGGTACAGCACGTCGAACAGCGCTCCGGGCGCGTCCGGCACCCCCGCCGCGAAGGCATCCGTGGCCCCCGCCGGGGTCGTCGAGATGGTCAGCGGGGCGGTCAGCGCCTCCGCCCCCCGCTCCCAGGGAGCGGCCTGCACGGCCAGCCCCAGCTTCTCCCCCAGGGCCCGCATCTCGGCCGCCCGCTCGGGGCTGCGTACGTAGACCGTGACCTCGCCCGAGCAGATCTGTGCCAGCGCCGCCACCGCCGAGGAAGCCGTCGCCCCGGCCCCGAGCACCGAGGCGGCCTCGACCTGCCCGATGCCCCGCTCCCGCAGCGCGTTCACCAGCCCGGGCACGTCCGTGTTGTCACCGCGCAGGCACCCGTCGGCCCCCCGCACCACGGTGTTCACGGCGTCCACCGACACCGCCGTCGCGCTGATCTCGTCGAGCAGCGGCATGATCGCCCGCTTGAGCGGCATGGTCAGCGACAGCCCGGCCCAGCCGGGCTCCGCGAACGTGCCCGCCACGAACCCGGGCAGCCCCTCCTCGTCCACCTCGAACCGGTCGTACGACCAGGTCGAGTCCAGACCGAGCGCCGCGTACCCGGCCCGGTGGAGCACGGGCGAGAGCGAGTGCGCGATCGGCGAGCCGAGTACGGCGGCCCGGTGCTGCGGTGTCACGGTGATCAAACCCCCTGGTCAGTTCACTTGCACATGCCGGATTCGTCGAAGCCCTTGCCCTGCTGGGTGCACCAGTCCTTCACGTCCTTCTTGAACTGGTCGAAGGTCGAGGAGAAGCGGGTCTCGGTCGCCGAGAGCGCCACGAAGTACACCCAGTCACCCGGGGTCGGGTTGAGCACGGCCTGGATCGCCTCCTCACCCGGGTTGGAGATCGGGGTCGGCGGCAGGCCCTTGCTGACGTAGGTGTTGTAGGGGCTCTTGTCGCCTTCCTTCTCCGCCTTGGTGAAGTTGGGGCGGCCGAGCTTGTACTGCAGCGTGGTGTCGAGCTGCAGCTTGCCCTGCGTCGCGTTGGTGTTCAGGCGGTTGTACAGCGCCCGGGCGATCTTGCCGAAGTCCTGGTCGTTGTTGCCCTCGGCCTGCAGGATGCTCGCCTCGATGACCACCTGGTAGCCGTTGGCCAGCCCGACCTTCTGGGCGGCGGCGTCCAGGTTGAGGTCCTTGTAGTGCTGGACGGCGTTGGCGACCATCTGCTTGAGCAGCGCGTCCGGCTTCATGCCCTCGGTGATCGAGTACTTGGCCGGGTAGAGGAAGCCCTCGGGGTTGTTGTTCGCGTACGCGGGCAGGCCGAGGTTGGCCGCCTGGTCCTTGGCGATCTGGGCGGTGGTGCCCTTGTTCAGCTTGAGCTTGTCGTCGATCTTGGCGTAGATGTCGACGGCCTTCTTGCCCTCGGGGATGACCAGCGCGTTGCCGCCGTTGGACTCGACCAGCAGCGCGACGGCGTCCTTGGCCGACATCTGGTGGTGCATGGTGTAGGCACCGGGCTGGATGGTGTTGGCCTTCGGGTTGGCCACGAAGGCGTTGTAGAAGGCCTTGACGGACTTCACCACGCCGGCGGCCTGGAGCACCTGGCCCATCTGCTCACCGGAGCCGGGCTTGATCTCGATCGACACCGAGCCGGTGCCGGCGCCGCTGAAGTCCGCCGGCGGGCCGAAGTGGCTCTGGTAGAAGCCGTAGCCCCACCAGCCCGCGCCGCCCAGACCGCCGAGCAGCACCAGGGCGACCACCAGGCAGGCGCCGCCGTTGCGGCGGCCGGCGGCCTTGCCCTTCTCCTTGCGCTTGCGCTCGCCCTCGCGGGAGTGGTCCTGCTCGCCGAGGAACGAGTCGTGCTCCGGCTCGGCCCCGCCCTCCGGGTACTCCTGGCCGTCCTCTTCCCACAGCTCGGGCTCGGGTTCGGCGGTCCGCGGGTTCTCCAGCGCGGCGGCCTCGGCTTCCCAGTCGATCCCGTCCGGCCCGGGCCCGGCCGGCGCCGGGCGCTGCTGCTGCACCGGCGGACGCGGCTGCACCGGCCGCCCCTGCGCCATCTGCTGCTGCCCGAACGGCTGCTGCACCGCCTGCTGCTGAAGGCCCTGGTGCTGGAGACCCTGCTGCATCCCCTGCTGCCAGCCCTGCTGCTGCGGCATCTGCTGCTGGGGCACCTGCTGCTGGCCGAACTGCGCCTGCTGCCCGTACTGCTGCTGCTGAGCCTGCTGCTGCCAGAGCTGCTGTTGCTGGGCCTGTGCCTGCGCCTGTTGCTGCTGCTGCGCGTACGGGTCCTGCCCGTACTGCTGCTGCGCCGGCTGCTGCCACCCGGTCTGCTGCTGCTGACCGTACGAGCCCTGGGCGTACTGGTTCTGCTGCTGCCACGCCGCCTGCTGGGCCTGGGCCTGAGCCTGGGCCTGCTGCTGAGCGGCGGCGATCTCCTCGGGCGTCCCGCCGTAGCCGGGGTCGCCTGGGTGCCACGGCCGCGAGCCCTGGGGGCTGTAGCCCCCACCCAGATCACTCATCGAACCCCTTAAACCGGCGGCAGCTTGCCGTCTCGAACCAGCGTGCTACTCACACGCCCGGAGGGAGACGTTACCGTACCGCAGCAGGGCCCCCGGCCTGGTCAACTCCCCGTCAATGCCCACTGGCGCTGGGTGAGGACCGTTCCTTCGCCTGGTTGGCGTTGAACTCGGCGACGTTCTTCTGCTGCTGATCGAAGCTGTCGGTGAACCTGGTGTCACCCGGTCGTACGGTCACGAAGTACAGCCAGTCGCCCTCCGCCGGGTGGGCCGCGGCCTGCAGTGCGTCCCGCCCCGGGTTGGCGATCGGGGTCGGCGGCAGGCCCGGGTGCAGATAGGTGTTGAAGGGTGATTCGGTCCTGGTGTCACCCGTGGTCGTGGAGAGTGTGGAGCGACCCAGTGCGTAGTTGATGGTGGAGTCCAGCTGCAGCGGCATGTTCTTGCCCAGCCGGTTGTAGATCACCCGGGCCACCTTGGCCATGTCCTCCGGGTTGTCGGCCTCGCCCTGGACCAGGCTCGCGATGGTCACCAGCCCGTACGGGGTCTGGTTGTTGCCGCTCGCCAGGCTCTGCACGTCGTCTCCCCCGAACACCCGCCCGCTCTGGCCGACCATCTCCTTGAGCAGCGTGAGCACATTGGTGTCCCCCGTCACGGGGTAGGTCGAGGGGAAGAGGAAGCCCTCGGTGTTGCCGCCGGTCCAGTCCGGCAGGCCCAGCTCGGCCACGTGCTGCTGCGCGGTGGCCAGGGCCGTGCCGGTCGGCAGCTTCAGCTTCTGGTCGATCGCCGTGTAGACCTGGCCGGCCCGCCAGCCCTCGGGGATGGTCAGGGCGTTGGCGTTGGCCGGGTCGAGCAGCACGTTGAGCGCGTTGACGGCGGACATCTGCCGCCGCAGCTCGTACACCCCCGGCTGGATCCGGGTGCCCGCCACGCTGTGGCTCGCGGCCTCGGTGAAGGCCCGGGTGCTGGCCACCACCCCGCCCTTGAGCAGCGCCTGGCCGATCTGGGTCAGCGAGGCGCCCTGGGCCACCGACACCTGCACGCTGCCGCTGCCGCTCCCGGCGTAGTCTGGCGCGGGCTTCTTGCCCTCCGGCCAGAGCAGCAGCACGACCAGCCCCGCCACCGCGAGCACCCCGACCAGCGCCGTGACGCTCAGACAGCAGGCCAGCCCGCTGCGCAGGCGGCGCGGGTCCGGCGGCCGAAGACCGTGCGGCGCCCCGGGCGGCGCGCCCTCCGGTTCGGCCCCCGCCTGCGCCGCCGCACGACCAGGATCCCGGCGGCCCCGAGCACCGCGCCGACCGCGAGCACCAGCCAGCCGGAGGAGCCCCGCTGCGGCG
>NZ_JBEOWY010000033.1:0-85800 GCF_040296285.1 Kitasatospora sp. NPDC002227 | reverse complement strand
CTCAGCGACTTGCTCGCACTTCCTAATCGGCGGCCGGGTCGTCGTGGGGTGCCGGGCGGCGAAGCCATGAGAACCACGGACGGCAGCCGCCTGATAGCCACACCCAGCACCCCTGGGCGACCCAACCTTACGAATGGCTCGATCAACCCGGCTCAGAAGGTAGAGCCGCCTGACCCGCAGCACCGAGTAGCACCGAGTTGCACCAGGTTGCACCGAGTTGCACCGGGTTGCACCGAGCAACACCCCCGCACAACGGCAACGCCCCCGAACGCAAGCGTTCGGGGGCGCCGTCATGTCGGCCGCCGAGGATCAGGCGTGCTCGTAGTAGCCGAAGGCGTCGACCACCAGGTCCGTGTTCGCGGTGCTGGCGTTCCAGAGGTCGACGATCCCGTAGGGCCCGGCCGTGGCCTGGACCAGGTTCGGGATGGTCTGGAAGGGCTGCCAGTTCAGCGTGGAGACCAGCGGGCGGTCCGGCCAGCGGGCCTGCTTGTTGTCGTAGTCCCACACCGAGTTCGGGTCCGGTGCGACGGTCAGGTAGCCCTTGCCCCAGGTGTTGGTCACGGTGGTGTTCAGCACGAAGGCCGGCTGGTTCGGCGCGTCCGAGCCGATCGGCATGCTGACGTAGCCGCCGCTGCCGACCGGCCCGTACTTCCAGGAGCGGGTGTCGAGCAGCCGGACCGGCGTGACCGGGACGAGCGCGTTGACGCCGCTCGGGCTGTAGTAGCCGACCACGTCGATCACCACGTCCGTCGAGCCGCCGCCGTCGTAGACCCTGATCTTCCCGTCCGCGCCGACCGGCACGATCACCGCGTTGGCGATGGTGTGGTTCCAGCCGAAGTTGACGTTCGAGGCCAGCGGACGGTCCGTGCCCGAGGGGTAGACGGTCAGGTAGCCGGGCGCCTTCGTTCCCGTCACGGTGACGTTCAGCGCGACGGCGGTGATGCCCGAGCCGGGCAGCTTGCCGCCGGCCGCGCCGGCGATCTGGGCGGAGAAGGAGTTCTGGTAGGTGAGCTGGCCCTTGGCCGTGCCGGTGCCGTACCGGGTGTCGACCAGCCGGGTGGGCGCGATCGGGGTGTAGCCGCTGGTGGCGGTCGGGCTGAAGTAGCCGGTGATGTCGGCGATCAGGTCGACGGTGCCGTTGCTGCCGTTGTAGAGGTCCACGTATCCGTTGGCCCCGACCCGCACCATCGACAGGTTCGGCACGGTCTGCCCGGGCCCGAAGTTGACGTTCGAGGCCAGCGGCCGGGTCTTACCGTCGGGGTACGCGGTGATGTACCCGTAGGAACTGGGCCGGGTCACGGTCAGGTTCAGGACGGCCGCCGTGACCCCCGAGGGGATCGCGCCGTTGCCCGAGATCTGCAGCCGGACGGTGCCCTTGGGCTGCACGACCGTCGCCGCCCCGCCGGTGCGGGTGTCCAGCAGGCGGGTCGGGCCGTACGGGGTGAACGAGGATCCGACGGTCACCTCCTGGACGGAGTTGCTGACGGTGTTGCCGTCCACGTCCGTCACGGTCACGGTGACGGGGTAGGCGCCGGTCTTGGCGAAGGTGTGCGCGGCCGAGACGGACACGTCCTGGGTGCCGCCGAACGGCGTGGTGGACGGCTGGCTGCCGTCGCCCCAGCCCACCCGCACCCACTCGCGCTTCGGGCCGGTGGTCACCTTGGCGTCGAGCTGGATGCTGAAGGCGCTGGTGTTCTTGACGGTCATCGCCACGGCCAGCGTCGGGTTGGTGCTGAGGTACTTGACCGCACCCCGGTCCGGCGTGGCGCCGTAGGTGGTGCCCCAGTAGTCCGCGCTCAGCGCGCCGGGTGCGGCCGGGTTGGCCGAGCCGATCGCGGCCGAGCCGGCCTGCAGGCCCATCGCGATGGGGTACATCGCGTACGGGCCGAGCTCGGCGGCGGCGAGCTTGGTGGCGTCCACCGTGTCGTGCGCGGCCTGCGGCACGGCGGCCTGGAAGGCGGCCAGCGTCGGGTAGGCGGTGCCCGCCCAGCTGTACGGCGCGGTGGCCGTGGCCGAACCGCCCGCGACGACCAGGTCGTTGTAGTCCGCGGTGGTCGCGGCGGCCGAGTCGGCGGAGACGGTGACGTGCGGGGCCCAGGCGATGCCCTTGCCCGCGCAGTAGGCGGGCCAGCCGCCGAGCAGCGAGCCCTCGACCTCGTCCTCGAAGAGGTTGTTCTGGATGCTGACCGCCGTCGAGGCGCCCTCGACGTCCACCGCCGAGGCGCAGCCGCGCTGGACGGTGTTGCCGGTGACGTTCAGCCCGGCCACGTCGGTGGCCTTGACCCCGGCGGCGGCCAGCAGGTTGCCGGCCACGGTGACGTTCTTGGCCCCGGCGGCCACCGAGACGGCGGCGTAGCTGCCGGTCTTGGCCTGGTCGCCGCCCTGGTAGCCGGTGTCCACGTAGTTGCGGCTCAGCGTGACGGCGCTGGAGGCGCCGTCGACGGTGATCGCCTCGGGCGCCTGGTCGGCCTGCACGTAGTTGGAGTCCAGGGTGACCCGGGTGGAGCCGATGACCTCGATCGCGGGGCCGAGGCCGGCCGAGAGGTTGAGGTGGCTGACCGTCACGTCGCTGACGCCGTTGAGCACCAGGACGGGCTTGCCCCAGGACGAGCCGTTGGCGCTGGACTGCGGCTTGTTGACCGAGCCGACGATCGAGATGCCCGAGGTCTTGACCGTGACGGTCTCCGGCACCGAGAAGTAGCCGTCGGAGCCGCTGACCAGCACGGTGTCACCCGGGGCCGCGGCGTCCACGCCCTGCTGCACCAGGCAGAACGGCTTGGCCTGGCTGCCGTCGCCGTCACCGGCGCCGCAGACGTTGGTGGTGACGTAGATCGTCTTGCCGGTGGCCGTGTGCGGGCGCAGCTCGGTGGTGGTGGCGGGCTTCTGCTGCCGGACGGACTTGCTCGCCGGGCTGCTGAAGGTACGGAAGTTGTCGGCCGCCGCGGCGGCCAGACCGTCGGTGGCCGCGGGCCGCGGCGCGGTGAGCGCGCGCGGCGCGGGGCCCGCCGGGTCGGCCGCGTAGGCCAGACCGGGCGTGAGGGAGGTGACGGCGGCGATTGCGGCTGCCGTCACCGCCAGACGGCGAGGACGAGACACGAATCCCCCATGAGTTCGACGACAGCTCTGCTGAGCGGTCGACGCACAGCGTACAAACGCGCTCGGACGCCTCGCACGCGGGTTGTCACCGGCCGGTCCCCGCCCGGTCGAGCAGGGCGGCGTCCGCGGCCGGGAGCCAGCTGGCCGGCGGCCGCCGCAGCCAGCCCTCCCGCTCGCCGAGGGCCGCCGAGGCGGCGAGCAGTTCGTCAAGTCCCGGGTGCCGGAAGCCCGGGCGGTGCACCAGGCTCACCAGGCTGAGCGGCACCGGTTCGACCAGCGGGCGGGTGACGGCGCCCGGCACGGCCGGGCCGCCGGTGGTGGTGAGCATCGCCTCGCCGTGCCGGGCGAGGTAGTGCGCCAGCTCGGCCTCACCGACCGGCGGGGTGTGCGGCGCCGAGGCCGCCAGGCCGTGCTGGTCCAGGAGCCGGCGGCCGAGCTCGGCCCACTCGGTGGTGGCCGGGTTGCCCGCGCAGATGTCCACCGGGTGCCCGGCCAGCGCGGCCAGCGGCACCTGCTGGTACCCGGCCAGCGGGTGGGCGAGCGGCAGCAGCACCGCCATCGGCTCCAGGCGCACCGGCCGCTGGGCGAGTTCGGCCCGCAGCTCGGCGGGCAGCCCGGCGAACCGGCCGAACGAGACGTCCAGCCGGTGTGCGAGCAACTCGCTTGCGGCGGCGGCCAGTCCGCCGTGGTAGCGGGCCAGCAGCTCGCCGCCCGGCAGGGCCGCCCGGGCCGCCGCGAGCAGCCGGTCGGCCGTGAGGTCCGCCCCGCTGACAGCGCTGTTGAGGTCGACCAGCAGCGGCCCGGCATCCGGCCCGGCGGCGATCTCGTCGTGCAGGGCCAGGAGTTGGCGCACCTTGGGCAGCAACCGCTGCCCCTGCGGGGTCAGTTCGACCCGGCGGGTGGTGCGGGTGAACAGGTCGACCCCGAGGGTGCGCTCCAGCGCCCGGACGTCCCGGCTGAGCGCCTGCTGGGCCAGGTGCAGGCGCTCGGCGGCCCGGCCGAAGTGCAGCGTCTCGGCGGTGGCCACGAAGCCGCGCAGCAGGCGGGGGTGCAGGTCACGGGGCATCCGCGCAGGCTAGCAACCCGGTCGGAGCGGATTGACACCGCAGCTGCGTCAATCGCACCGAACAGGTGTTGGACCGCCCGGCCGCCCCGCCCGCAGGCTGGAGCGAACCCACCCCTTGGAGCACCGTGTTCGCCTCGTACCGCCGTGTCCTCGCCACCCCCGGCGCCCTCGCCTTCACCCTGGCCGGCCTGCTCGGGCGGCTCAGCTTCTCGATGACCGGCGTGAGCACGGTGCTGCTGGTCACGGCCCGCCGGGACTCCTACGCGCTGGCGGGCGCCTTCACCGCGGTCGGCGCGGTGAGCACCGCCGTCGGACTGCCGCTGCTCGGGCGGCTGGTCGACCGGTACGGGCAGCGGCGGGTGGCCGTACCCGGCGTGCTGGTGGCGGCCGGGCCACTGCTGGTGCTGCCGCTCTGCGCCCGCACGGCCGTGCCCTCCTGGGCGCTGCTGCTGTGCTGCCCGGCCGCCGCGGCGCTGCCCAACCTCGGCGGGATGGCCCGGGCCCGCTGGGCCCACCTGCTCGAAGACGATCCACGGGCCCGGCAGACCGCCTACTCCCTGGAGCAGGTGCTGGACGAACTCTGCTTCGTGGCCGGGCCGGTGCTCGGCACCCTGCTGTGCACCTCGCTGCTGCCCGAGGCCGGGCTGCTGACCGCCGCCGCGCTCGGCTGCACCGGCTCGCTCGCCTTCGCGGCGCAGCGCCGCACCGAACCGCCCGTCCGGCCGGTGCCGCCCGGCGGCGGTGGCGGCGTGCTGCGGGTGCGCGGGCTGCGGGTGCTGGTGCTCGCCTTCCTGGCCACCGGGGTGGTGTTCGGCGCGATGGAGGTGAGCACCGTCGCGTACGCCGACTCGCTCGGCGAACGGCCCCTCACCGGTGCACTGTTGGCGCTGATGGCGGCCGGCTCAGCCGCCTCCGGCCTGCTGCTCGGGCTGGGCACGCCCCGGCGCTCCCCCGCCGTACGACTGCTGCGCGGGGCGGCGGCGATGGCCGTCCTGCTGCTGCTCCCGCTCGCGGCGGGGCTCACCCACGCCGGGGCCGCCGCACTGGCCTGCGCCCTGCTGCTGGCGGGGGCGGGCACGGCGCCGACCATGATCGCGGGTTTCTCGCTGGTCCAGGAGCTGCTGCCCGCGGGCCGCCTGAACGAGGCGATGGGCCTGGCCGTCTCCGGCATCCTGGTGGGCATCTCGGCCGGGGCGGCGCTCGGCGGCGCGCTCGCCCAGCACGCCCCGCCCGGCACCGGGTACCTGCTGCCCGCCGGGGCGGCGGCGCTGGCCCTGCTGGTCGTGGGAGCCGGTCAGCGGGCGCTGGGCCAGGTGTACTCGCACTCGGCCGCCTCGGAGCCGTCGGCGAGCACCGTCGAGCGCTCGGCCGTCCTGACGCCGCCCTCGCGCTCGTAGAAGGCGACGGCGCGGACGTTCGCCGCCAGGACGTCCAGGTGCAGCGCGCCCGGGCCGGCCTCGGCCCGGGCGGCGTGCAGCAGCCGGGCGCCGAGGCCGCGGCCGGTCCGGCCGGGGCGGACGTGCAGGTTGTCGAGCAGCACCCGCCCGTCGCCCTCGGGGGTGAGGTAGGCGAAGCCGAGCAGCTCCCCCGCCGCCTCGGCGAGCAGCAGCACCGGCTGCTGCCCGGGGGCGCCGTAGTCGATGCCCAGCCGCAGCGGCCAGAGCTCCCGCCACTGCTCGGCCCGCCCGAGCAGCTGCCCGTCGGCCAGCGCCTCGGCGGGCAGGTACGCGGCATAGGAGCTGCGCAGACTGGCCAGGTGCAGTTCGGCGACCGCCGCCGCATCGGCCTCGGTGCCCCGCCTGATGACGGCTCGTCCGCTCATGTGACGAGCCTCCCACGTTACTGACTTGAGATCCTCCGGGGCTGGCCCTAGAGTCCTCGCCAGAAGGTTTTGAACGCGTTCGAAACCTTGGCGGCCGTGCGCTCGGGGGGCTCCCGGCCGCCACCGGACCAGCTGGTCAGCCACGTACGGGGGTCGGGGCTGACCAGCCGGGACCGCTCGGCGCCCGGCCGGTGCGACGGCCCCCGGTAGGCTCGGCCCCGTGGAGGACGCAGTGGACGACACGACCGAGCCCGGGGGCGCGAACCCGACGGGACAGGCGCCGGAGACCCCGGCCGGAGAGCTGCCCGGCGGCCGGGCCCGGCCCAAGACGGACAAGAGCGAGCAGACCAGGGCGCTCATCCTGGACACCGCCATGCGGCTGTTCCGCGAGCGCGGCTACGACAAGACCACGATGCGGGCGATCGCGGCCGAGGCCGGGGTCTCGGTGGGCAACGCGTACTACTACTTCGAGTCGAAGGAGTTCCTGATCCAGGGCTTCTACGACCAGATGACCCGCGAGCACGCGGTCGAGGCGCTGGCCCGGATGGCGGACCAGCGGGACTTCTCCGACCGGCTGTGCACCGCGCTCGACTCCTGGGTCGACTGCGCGGCGCCGTACCACGAGTTCGCCTCGCAGTTCTTCCGCACGGCCGCCGACCCGAACAGCTCGCTGAGCCCGTTCTCGAACGAGTCGCACCCGGCCCGGGACACCGCGGTCAAGCTCTTCCGCGAAGTCCTCGACGGCTCCGACCTCGGCCCGAAGATCGACCCCGAGCTGGACGAGCTGCTGCCCGACCTGCTCTGGCTGCACCAGATGATCGTGGTGCTGTACTGGGTCTTCGACCGCACCGAGGACACCGAGCGCACCCGCGCCTTCGTCAAGCGCTGCTCCCCCTTCGTCGCCAAGATGGTCACCCTGTCCCGCTACCGGGTCTTCCGCCCGCTGGTCCGCGACGCGGTGGACATGATCAAGGACTTCGTCCTCCCCACCATCGGCAAGGCCGCCCCGGCGCCGACGGAGGCTCCGAAGCGGAAGAGGCGCGCCAAGAAGGACTAGAGCATGTCCGGGTTCCAGGCCCTGAGCAGGGTGTGCAGCAGGTGGTCGAGGCGGGCCGCCGCGCCCGGGGTGTGTTCGGTGATCAGCTCGGCGGCCAGCAGTCGGGCAGCCTTCTCGGCGGCCAGGTAGAGGGTGCTGAGTTCGCTCACGCCGAGGGTGAGGTCGGGGGCCTGGTCGGTGGGGGTGCAGCGGCCGGTGCCGTCGGGGGCGGTCTCCAGCAGCCAGCGGCCGGCGGTCCAGCCGTACGGGTCGGTCACGGCCAGCACCACGCGGCCGGGCGCGGCGTACGTGCGAGCACCGAGGGCGGCAGGCAGGTCGAGCAGCCGCAGCCAGGTGTTGTCGTACTGGCCGATGTGCGGGGTGGCCCCGCGCGGGTTGGCGAGCAACAGCGGCAGCGGATCGTCCGGCCCGAGCTCCTCGACGTCGATGCGGCGCACCCAGTCGGTCGAGAACAGCAACTGCCAGAGCGCGGTGGCGGTCCGGCGGTCGACGGCCAGGAAGTCCCGGACGGTGAGTGTGCAGTCCGGCGTCATGCCGTTCCACTTGTCGTCCACCTGGTAGACCACCAGACCGGTGACCACGCCGTCGGCGTCCCGGTGGACGGCGGACAGCGGCTCCTTCCAGTCCACCGCCTTGCCCGTGTGGACCGGCCACCAGGAGACGGGGCGGCTGAGCGCGCCCGGCTGGGTGAGCCGCCAGCGCTCGTGCAGCTCGGGCCCGATCTTGCGGATCTCCTCCGGTGTGGCGAAGTCGATCCGCCCGCCGGCCGGGGTGGCCAGGCCGGGCCGCAGGCCGCCGGACTCCTGGAGGTCGATCACCAGCCCGGCCGAGCGCGTTGCCGGGCCGAAGCCGAACCGGCCGTAGATCCGGTACTCGGCGGCACTGAGCGCGGCCAGCACACAGCCGCGCTCGCGGGCGGCGGCGAGGTCCTGGTGGATCATCCGGGTGAGCAGACCCCGCCGCCGATGGGTGCTCGCGACGGTGACCCCGGTGATCGCGTCCACCGGCACGGTGGCCCCGCCCGGGAGGGTCAGCTCCAGGTCGTAGCTGCGGTAGGTGCCGACGAAGGCTCCGCCCGCCGTGTGGTCGACCGCGGCCAGCCAGCGGCCGGGCTCGAACTGCAGACGGCGGACTTCGGTGGCGTCGGGCTGCTGCGGCCGCAGGAACCCGCGCATGAGCGCGCGGTCCCACGCGGAGAGCTCGTGCTCGCCGATCGCGCGGACCTCGATGCCGGAGGCTGGCTGAACTGCAGGTTCGTCGACCATCCGGCCACGGTACGACGGACCGTCAGTTCGGTCACCTGAATTTCAACGCACCGTGATGAACGATCCGTTCACTTTAATCCGTTGACACCATGACGTTCAGTCAGCGACCGTGGCGTCATGACGGATCCCTTCACCGCCCCCGACCCCGAGCTCGCCCGCTCCCACCGCGAGGCCGCCTCGCTCTTCCGAATAGCCGAGCGCCACGCGGCGACGGACGGGCAGCGCCGCCGCCAGACCAACCCGTACGTGCTCGCCCCGCACGAGGCCGTCCGGCTGGTCGCCTTCCTGCTCAGCGGCGCCGCCCTGCCCGAGGAGGGCGAGCCCGAGGTCGACCGTGACGACATCACGGCCGCGCTCAGCCTGCTCCCGGCGGTCCGCGCGGAGCTGGACGAGCTGGAGGCCGGCCTGCTCCAGATGGCCCGCGGCCGCGGCCTGACCTGGCCTGACATCGCCTTCGGCCTCGGCCTCGGCACCCCCCAGGCCGCCCGCCAGCGGTACGAGCGGCTCGCCGCCCGTACCGCCGACACCGACTGACCTTCAGACCGCCGACCGCTCCACCGGGATCCAGAGCTGACTGTCCGACTCCGTCGAGCCGGGAGTCTGACGGGTCCGCAGGACCTCCGGGCCCGGGCGCGTGGCGTACGGGTTGGACGGGAACCACTCGGTGAACACGTCCCGCCACAGGTACTGCAGGGCCAGCGGGTACGGGCCGGTGTTCTCGAACACCGCCCACAGGCCCGCCTCGACGGTCAGTCCGTCGAGGTTCTCCGGTGCCCGGTTGCTGCTCAGCACCGCGTGGTAGTAGTCGAGTTCGGCCCCCTCCTCCCGGCTGTCGGAGAGGTGCACCACCGCCGAGACGATGCCCTCCGGCTCCGCCAGGTCCGAGAGGGCGGCGATCCGCCCCACCTCCTCCGGGCCCACCGACTTGATCAGCTCGGCGATGTGCGGGTTCACGCCCTCGTGGATCAGGGGCACCCGGGCCTTGCGGCCCACCACGTGCACCTCGGGCATCTCCACGATCCGGTACCTCATACTGCTGCTCCCCTCGATGACAAGGCGGAAGGACATCCGGGGCTGGGAGTCGAGCGTTGCGCCGCTCCGCCGAGCCTCGCCCGGCCCGACTCCGTGCATCGCCCGGAACGCCCGGGCGAACGCCTCCCCGGAGCCGTAGCCGTACCGGACGGCGACCTCGAGGAGCGTCAGCTCCCCGGCCAGCACCTCGGCCCCCGCGAGGGTCAGCCGCCGACGTCGGACGTACTCCGACAGCGGCATCCCCGCCAGCGCGGAGAACAGCCGCCGGAAGTGGTACTCGGAGGTCAGCGCGATCCGCGCCAGCTCCGCCACCTCGACCGTCCCGGTCAGCCGCTCCTCGACGTGGTCCATGGCCTGGTTCAGCCGCTCCAGCACCCCCGGCTCCTTCCTTCTGATGTCCACAACGGTATGAAGACACCACCCTGCCCCACCCGACATCCCGTGCCCGCTCCGGTCGGGTGGCATGATCGTCCCCCAACCACCGGAAGGCTGGCCCCGTGATCGGCTTCGTACTCGTCGGCGTCCTCGCCCTCACCCTGGGCGGCTGCGCCTGCGTCCTGTGGGCCGAGCGCGGCGGCCCCCGCTGGGCCCGCGCCGTCGCCGCCACCACCCTCGCGGCCGGCGAACTCCTCCGCGTGGTCCAGCGCGACCGCCGACGACGCCTGCGCCGCGGCGACGACAACAGCTCCGGCGACACCTGCTGAGGGAGGCATAGCCATGCCCACGGCCTTCACCGAACGCGAGGACCACTGGGTCCTCGGCCTGCACGGCCTCACCGTCACCCGGGTCTCGGTCGACCACTGCCTCGGCCTGACGCTCGACCAGGACTGGCTGATCACGGTCGGAACCCCCGCCGAGCTCCTCCCCCCGAGTGGCCCCGCCCGCCGCCTGGATCCGCGGACCCAGGACGTGGCCCCGGCCCTCGCCCTGTTCGGCTCGGAGGTCCGCTCCGCCGTCGCCGCCAAGTCCGGCACCCTCCGGCTGGAGTTCACCGACGGCACGGTCCTGACCTGCCCGAGCGACCCCGGCCACGAGGCCTGGCAGGTCAACGGCCCGCACCGCCAACTCGTCGTCCCGACCCAGGGCGGCGCCCTGGCCCTCTGGTACACCGACAGCTCCGGGGCCTGACAGCCCCGTCGGCTACGGGCGGGCGTAGAAGTCGGGTCGGCCCATGATCCAGAGGCTGGCCTGTTTGATGGCCGTGCCGGGGCGGGGGGCTTCGATCATCTGGTCGTCGCCGAGGTAGATGGCGACGTGGTAGATGTCGGCGGCGCGGCCGGTGTGGGTCCAGAAGACCAGGTCGCCGGGGCGGAGCTGGTGGTAGCTGACGGGGGTGGACTCGGCGTACTGGTCGGCGGCGAAGTGGGGGAGCTGCTTGCCGGCGCGGCGCCAGGCCATCATGGTCAGGCCGGAGCAGTCGTAGCCCTCGGGGCCCTCGCCGCCCCAGATGTAGGGGAGGCCGATCTTCGCGCGGGCGAAGGCGAGGGCCGCCTCGACCCCGCCGGCCGACCAGGTGGCGGGTCCGGACGGCTGGTCCGGCACCGCCTCGGCTGCGGCGGCCGCCGCGGCCGCCGCCCGGGCCGCCTCCTCCGCCTGCCGGGCGGCGATCGCCTCCAGAGCCTCGCGGCGCTGCCGCTCCAGCTCCACGGTGGTGTTCCGCGCCACGGCCAGCGCGGCGAGCAGCTGCTCGCGCCGCTTGCCGATGTCGGCGACCTCGGCCTGCTGGGCGGTCAGCCGGGCCTGCGCCTGCTCCTTGGCGAGGCGGACGGCCTCGGCCGCCCGGTCGGCCGCCTCGGCGGCGCGATGCGCTTCGGCCGAGGCCCGGGCCGCCTCGGCGGCGGTGCTGGTCGCGGCATCCAGGATGTCCTTCATGCGGGCTCCGGCGATGCCGACGGCGGCGGCCCGCTCGGTGAGTGCGCGCGGGCCGTCGGCGGCCAGCAGGGCGTTGATCGCGGAGAGCTCGGGCCCGGCGCCCTGACGGTACGTCTCGGCGGCCAGCGCGGCGGCCGATTCGGCGGCCGCCGCCCGCTCGGTCTCGGCCGTCGCCGCCCGCCGGGCCGCCGCCGCGGCGGCGGCCCTGGCCTTGGCCAGCCGGGCCTGGGCGCCGTTGTAGGCCTCCACGGCCTGCTCGGCGACCCGGCCGGACTGCTCCAGGTCCGCCTGGGCGGCCGTCAGCCGGGCCTCGATCGCGGCGCTGTCGGTGGCCCGGGCGTCGGCCTCGGCCCGCGAGCGGGCGATCTCCTCCTCGGAGGGGTACGGGTCGTCGGCGCGGGGCCCGGCCGCCACCGCGTGGCCGGGAGCGGCGGCCGCCGCCGGGAGCAGGCCGAGCAGACCGGTCAGGGCCAGCAGGAGCGTCGGAAGGAGTCTGCGTGCCATGGGCCGGCCCTCTCTGCGCCGCGTCGCCTGACGGGTCGTCAAATATCCCATCAGGTGACAATTCGGTCACTCGACGTCATATTCTCAGAGCTGATGGGAGCTCAGCGCCATCCCCGTGCGTCCAGCCGGGTGAGATGTGGGATTTACCCACCGATGGGATCAGCGGCGTGGCTGAGGGTGCGGCAGCTTCGGGTGCCGGTAGGAGGAGGAGACGGCCACCCCCTCCGCCGTGCCCGGCCGGACCGCGAAGGTGCGGCTGCGCCCGGCCCGCACCGTCCGCCGCCGCTGCCGCGCCTGGCCGTGCCGCTCCGGCTCACCGGCCGGGGCGGGCCCGGGCACGCCGGCCGGCCGGGCCACCGCCGCCGCCCGGCGGTCGGCCAGGCGGGCCGAGCGGCGGGCCAGCGCGCGGGCCTCGTGCGCGTCCAGGTGGGCGGTGGCCCGGGCGGCCATCCGCTCGGCGACCCGGTGGGTGGCCGTGTGGTGGGCGGGCACCTTGTCGGGCGCGCCGGCGATGAGGTCGAAGAGCCAGGTGCGGGCCCGGTCCGCCCGCCGGTGCAGCAGGCGTTCGCGGCGCAGCGCCCGGGCCCGCCGCCGGGGCCTGGTGGTGTAGAACCAGCGCGCCCACGGGCTGCCCGTCCGGGCCAGGCGGACGGCGCCGATCCAGGAGAGGCCGGGCACCATGATGCCGAGCAGGCCGGTCCACACCTTGCCCTTGAGCAGGGCGACGACGGAGGCCGCCGCGTTCACCAGGATCACCGCGACCAGCCCCCAGCGCCCGGCCGTCATCGGCTCGGTCTGCCCGGGCACCACGCCGAGCGGGACGTACCCGGTGAGCAGCAGCGCGGTGAACAGGATGCCGAAGATCACCGCGTCCACCGACTTGCGGCCCTGCTCGCCCCAGTAGACGTCGTCCAGGTGCAGGATCAGCGCGAACTCGTCGAGCACCAGGCCGCAGCCGATCCCGAAGCACAGCCCGAACCAGTCGAGCCACGGGTGCCCGCCGTTCGTCGCGATCGCGCCCACCCCGCCGACCAGCAGGAAGCCGAGGCCGAAGACCATGTGGTGGATGTGCAGCCCGCCCGGGGTGATGTTGCCCGGCCACCAGCGCACCTTGGCCCGGATCATCCGCACGCTGAACCGGATGCACAGGAACGAGCTGATGAACCCGACCAGCAGCAGGAGGAGCGGCTGCTTGTGCGCGTCCACGATGTGGGTGCGGTAGGTGTCCATCAGGTCCATGCGTGGTGCGCCCTCGTTCCGTCAGTGACCCGGCCGGTGGTCCGGCCGCCCCGCCCGGTACAACGCGTGGTCAGAACCCCCGGGTGCGCTTGGCCGCCCGGCGCGGCACCAGCAGGTACGGCGCGAGCGAACGGTCGGCCCCCGGCGTGCCGACGCCCGGGCCGCGCAGGCCGGTGATCTTGCCGGGCAGCTTCATGAACAGACGTGCGATCTCCCCTCCGAGGTTCACCCCGACCGCGAGCGCGAGCGCGATGGCGGCGGCCCGGGCCACGCTGGCCAGGCCGACGTCGGGCTGGCTCTGGGTGAAGGCGAGCATGCCGAGGTAGAGCGCCGAGCCGGGCATCAGCGGGCCGAGCGCGGCCGTCACGTACGGCAGCGAGGAGGCCGCGCGGTAGCGGGCCATCAGCTGGCCGAAGAGGCCGACCAGGCCGGCCGCGATGCCGGTGGCGATGATCGGGGAGATGCCCGCGTTGCGGGTCAGCACCCCGAAGACGGACCAGCCGGCGCAGGCGTTGAGGGTGACGAAGAGCAGGTTCCGCCGGTCGGTCTGCAGCAGTATCGCGAAGGCGGCGGTGAGCACCATCGCGGCGATCAGCCGCACCGTCGGGTCGCTGTCCACCCCGCCCAGGCTCTCGCCCGGGTTGAACCTGGCATGGATGCTCAGCCCCGCGTAGAGGATCAGCATCACCCCGATCACGATGCCCGCGACCAGGTAGAGGACTTCGAGCAGCCGGGCCGCGGCGGTGATGTAGAAGCCGGTCAGACCGTCCTGGACGGCGGCCACCAGGGCCCGCCCGGGCAGCAGCGCGAACAGCCCACCGGTGATGACCACCGAGCCGCGCAGCCCGTTCGCGGGCAGGCTGGTGAGGATCACGCCGGAGAGCGCGGCCGGCATCGCGGCGACCACGAACTGGTAGAACTCCGGCAGCCCGCGCTTGGCGATGAAGGCGGCCAGCCGGTCACCCAGGATGGCGGCCACGAAGGCGTTGGCGAAGACCAGCCAGGCCTGGGCGTCCGACTTGCCGCCGACCAGGAAGGAGGCCGCCCCGGCCAGCAGGCCGGTGGCCAGCACCAGCAGCCAGGTCGGGTACGGGTGCCGGTTGCGGCGGATCTCGGCGAGCCGCCGGTAAGCGTCGTTCACCGAGAGCCGCTCGGCCGTGATGTCGGCGACCAGCCGGTAGACGGCGGCGAGCCGGGTGTAGTCGGAGGTGCGGCGGCGGACCACGCGGTCGGCGGTGACCGGCGGCTCGACCAGCGAGGGCTGGAAGGAGATGCCGATCAGGGTGAAGGTGACCTGCGGCTCGCAGTGGTCGAGCCCGTAGGCGTGCGCGATGCCGAGCATCGCGGCCTCGACGTCCTCGGCCGCCTCGCCGCTGGCCAGCAGCAGCTCGCCGATCCGCAGCGTCAGGTCGAGGATGCGGGGCACGTTCTTCAGCGCCTGCTCGGGCTTCTGCTCGCGCTGGGTGCGCTCGTACGCCGGGCGCTCGGCCATCGGCGTGCGCAGCAGGGTGCGCATCCGGTCCGGCCAGGGGGCCGCGCCGGGCGCGCCCTTGCGCAGGTCCGGGACGGTGTCCTCCATCGAGACCGGGGGCGTGCCAGGGGTGGCCGGCGCGCCGACGAAGGGCATCGAGTAGCCGACGGCCCGCCAGTCCTCGGGGGTGAGGGTGTCCTCGGAGACGATCATGGTGCGCGGGGTGGCGGGCCGCGCGGGCTCCACGGGCTCGGCCTCGGCCGGGCGCAGCAGGCCCTCGGTCTCGGCCGGGGGCATCGCCAGCGGCACCGCCGTAGTGGTCTCCACCGGCGGCGCGGCGGGGCCGAGCAGGCCCTCGGTGGGCGGCGCGTCGCGCGGCGCCACGGGCTCCGGCGGCTGCGCCGGCCCGCCCCTGGCCTTCTTCCCGCTGCCCCGTCCGCCGCCCGGTCGGCCCCGGCCCCGCTTCGGCACTGCCACTCCTCGCCCCGGGTGGCCGCCGCCACCGCCTCGCTCTCGTGCCCCACCTTGCCTGATCGGCAGCCGGGACGCACATGTACGAAACGGACAGTACGTCAGGGTCGGATCTCGGTGACCTGGTGCCTTCCCTGCCGACGGGCCCTCAGCAGCGCCGGCGCGGCGCCGGGTGCGCGCCGCGCCTCTTCCACTCAGAGCCCGAATCCGCTCAGAGCCCGTAGCGCTCGGCCACCTCCCGGTGCGGGGCCGGGTCGGCGCCCGCCGCCTCGGCCAGCTCCAGCCAGCAGAGCGGGTGCGGCCAGCCCGCCGTCAGCCTGGCCAGCTCGGCGTCGGCGGCCGCCGCGCCGGAGGTGGGCGGGACGCCGACGGCGGCGTACACCCCGGGCAGCGCGCCCTCCGGGTCGGCCGGGTCGGCCACCGCGTACTCGGTGCCGCTGTACGCCCAGACCGCGAAACCGGCCTCCTGCAGGCCGCCGCGCAGCGCCAGCCACTCGGCCTCGCCGGGCCAGACCCCGTCCAGCCAGTAGGTGGTCCAGCCCGCCGGGTCGAGCAGGGTGAGCAGCTCGAAGACCGGGCGCCAGCCCTCGGCCTCGCCCGGCCCGGGCGGGTCGTTGAGGCGGGCCGGGGAGAAGACCACCAGGTCGCGGTGGTTCAGCGGGACGTCCCCGCCGAGCACCGGCAGGATCCGGGCGGTGGCCGGTCCGGTCCGGACGGCCGGCAGGTCGGCGGTGGCGCCGCCGTCCCGGCGGGCCCGGACGGTGACCAGCTGCCACGCCTCCTCCACCGGCCCGCTGTCGGTCTCGAACTCGAGGCCGAGCCGGGCACCGGCCTCACGGACCACCGCCCAGTCGTGGTTGGCCGAGGCGGCGGTGGCGAGGTGCCAGAGGTCGGACTCCTGGACGGTGCAGTGCAGCTGCTCCGGGCCGGCCTCGGCCGCCTCGACGGCGTGCGTCAGCAGCTCCTGGTAGAGCCGCTGGGCCTCGGCGTGGTCGCCGAGCCGGGTCGCGGCACCGGCCGCGAGCCGGCGGGCGTTGACCGCCTCCGGCCGGACGGCGAACAGCGCGGCGCAGTGCTCGCCGACCTCCGCCCAGCGCCCCTCGGCCGCGGCCCACCTGGCCCTGGTCCAGTACGCCTCGGGCGGACTGCCCGCCAGCTGCAGCTCGGCCAGCCGCCCGACCCCGGCCCCGTCCCCGGCCTCGATCAGCAACTCCCCGAGCACCCGGGCCGTCTCCGCCTCCCCCGGCTCCCGCTCCACCCGCTCCCACAGCACCGCCGCCGCCCCCCGCCCGAGCCCCAGCCCGGCCAGCCCGACAGCCAGCCGCACGGCGAGGTCAGGTCCGGGCGCCTCGGCCTGGGCCGCCGCCACGGCGTCCACGTACTGCTCCGGGTCCATCTCCGCCCGGTCCAGCAGCTCTCCCGGAGCCTCCGGGGCCGGGAGGGCCTCGGCCTGCGCGCTCAGCTGCGCCACCTGGTCGGCGACGCCGGCCGTGCTGCGGAGCTGGGTGAGTTTGCGGGCGGCCTCGCCGCAGAGGGTCAGGGCCACCGTGCGGGCGCCGCGGCGGACGGCGAGGCGGGTGGCGGTCAGCAGGAGGTCGAGGCAGGGGCGGTGGGAGCCCGCGGTGTCGAGGTAGGCGGCCCAGCGGGCCAGCCGGGCGCCGAGCTCGGCGTCGTTCGCCAGGGCCCCGGCGGCGGTCAGCGCCTCGGCGGTGGCGGCCCAGCGGTGCCGGATGTCGGGGTAGCGGTCGGCCTCGCCGGGGGCGGGCAGGAGTTCGAGGGCGAGCTCGTACCGGCCCAGCTCGGCCAGCAGCAGCGCCCGCCCCACGCCGAGCTTGCGCCGGTCGTCCTCGTCCAGGCGCCGCCCGGCGGCGACGTGGGCCAGCTCGGCGGCGTCGTACGCGGCCAGTGCCTCCTCCTGGCGGCCGAGCCGCCGCAGCGCCGAGGCCCGGCCGTGCCCGAAGGCGAGCGAGGCGGTGCCACCGGCGGCCTGGATCCGGGCCTGGGCCCGGTCGAGGTGGGCGAGCGCGTCCGCCGGGCGGGCGTCGTCCTCGAGCGTGTCGGCGTACTCGCGGGAGAGGCAGTCGAAGCAGGCCCGGCTCGGCTCGACCCGCGCCAGCGTCTCCTCCAGGACGTCGAGCCGCTCGGCCACGTACCCGGGCCCGTCGATGTTGGCGTGGCAGATGGTGAAGTCCTGCACCGCGCAGACCGACTGCGGGCAGTCGGCCGTCTCCTCCCGGTGCGCGAACTCGAGCAGCGAGACGGCCTCGCCGAGCGCGGCCTCGCCCTGGTGGCGCTTGTTCAGCAGGCTCTGCAGCCGCCAGTGCCGCAGGAAGACCTCGACCCAGGGCAGGCCGAGCGCCCGGGCCGAGGCGAGCGCCTCGGGGTGGAGCGCGTCCAGCTGCTCGTCCCGCCCGTCCACGGCGTGCCCGGCGATCTCCGCGATCGCCGCGGCCAGCCGGTGGTGCCCGGCCTCGGTCAGCGCGGCGTGGGTGTCCTGCACCCAGGCCCAGATGTCGGTGCTCACAGGCTCTCTCCCCCAGGGGCGGTCAGCGCCGCGACCGCCGTGCCGATCCCCGCCAGCGCGGCCGTCAGCTCCCCGCTGTCGGCGCCCGCGCCGGCGGTCATGATCACCTTGAGCGAGCGCAGCAGCCCGGCCGCCGTCGCGCTGCCGGTGTGCCCGGTGCGGTAGGCGGCGAGCAGCTGCTGGACGGCCGGAGCGGCGAGGTTGAGGTAGAGCCGGGCGCGCACCGCGCCGTCCGTGCGGGCCGTGAAGGAGCGAGCCAGCCGCAGCGCGGCGGAGGGGATCCGGGCAGGTGCCCGGTCGTCCTCGATCCGGGCCTTGAGCTGCGCCTCCCGGTCGGGCACCAGCACCAGCGGCAGCCCCGGCGGGTCGAACCGGGCGGCCACCAGCCGCTCGCCCTCGCCGGTGAGCGCCGCGCTCAGCCAGGCCTCCTCCTCCTCGGGCAGCGGCCGCTCGGGCTCGCGGAACAGCGCCTCGGAGCCGCTCTCACCGCCGAGTTCGACCAGCCGGCAGCCGCGCAGCTGGGCGTAGCGGCGCAGGAACGGCAGCACGGCGTACCGGTCGCCCCGGGCGATCGGTACCTGCATCGCGCGGTAGAGCATCTCCTCGAAGCCGCCCTCGCCGCCGAGCGCCACGTGCACCGTGCCCGAGCCGGCCGCCCGCAGTGCCCCGGCCGTCAGCTCGCCCTGCGAGCTCGGCACCGGCACGTCGTCCGCGAGCAGGCTGAACAGGCGCTCGTCGCAGAGCGCGGCGCCGAGCAGCTCCTGGCCGTGCCGGGCCAGCACCCGCCGCCAGACGGTGGGCCGCAGCCGGGCGGTCTCGTACAGCCCGTCCACCACGGCGTCGGCCAGGGCCCGCTTCAACTCCTGGTAGTGCTCGTCGCGTTGCAGGTCCTCGCGGCTCGCGGTCGGGGTGAGCCGGCTGGACTCGATCACGCCGCCGATGAAGCCGGCCCAGGTGGGCAGCAGGTCGCGGGCGTCCTCGGTGAGCAGCATCCCCCGCAGGTAGACGGCGAGTTCGCGGTTGTCGGTGGAGCCGAAGGTGGCGCCGTCCTGCACCCAGAGCAGGCCGACGGCGTCGGTGCGGCCCTCGACCGGGGTGACCGGGAAGGCCGTCAGCGGCTCGAACCGGCGGCCGAAGGCGCTGGCGAACCGCATCCGGGCGGCCTGCTCGGCCGGCTCCGGGCGGGCCGCCTCCAGGCCCTGGCGCCAGGGCACGGCGACGGCGTTGACCGGGCTCTCGTCCGAACCGACGTACACCGGCACCGGCAACAGCACGCAGTACCGGGCCAGCACCTCGCGCAGCGTGGACTCGTCGGCCAGCTGGGCGTGTTCGGGCTTGAGCAGCAGCTCGACCAGGGTGCCCGGGGTCGCGCGCGGCGCGGTCGGCTCGACGCTGTACTGCTCGCCGCCCCGGCTGCGGTAGCGGTGGCCGACCGTTCTCCCGCGGTGCGAGGTGGTGGTGACGGCGACTTCGTCGGCCACCGAGAAGGCGGACAGGAAGCCGAGCCCGAAGGCGCCGATCAAGTCCTGGCTATCGGTCAACTCCCGTAGCATCCGGGTGTATCCGGTGCCGACGGTGGCCAGGTAGGCGTGGATCTCCGGCTCGGTGAGCCCGGCGCCGGAGTCCTCGATCGCGACGGTACGGCGGGCGGGGTCGACGTGCACCCGGATCACCGGGTCCAGGTCGCCGTCCGGGTCCTCCAGGCGGCGGCGGGTGTGCGAGTCGTGCGCGTTCTGGACGAGTTCGCGCAGCGCGACCAATGGCGTGGAGTAGAGGTGGTTGGCCAGGACACCGACCAGACCACCGAGGTCGACCTCGGTCGTACGCAGTTGCTCGGGCGGTGGCGCCGGACGGTGTTCTTCAGACATGAGGCCCCAGTCTGCCAGTAGGACAATCCGCCGACCACTATTTTGCTTTGATCCGGCACCCCCACCCCCGGTCAACCTGGCGTTGACCGTTGTCAGGCGAACCAAATGCCCTTCCGGATATCGGAAATCACGGCCATTCGGGGGTATTTCGGCCCCGTGGCGCATCCTCGCAGGCGGCGGTTCGTTCAGGGGTTATCCCGCTCCTGTGACTCCTTCGGGCGAACGCTGCCGCCTGGCATTGAAGTCAATCGGCCGACTGGGGAATGCTTGTCGTGCGACGTCAGGGAACGGCGCGAGGCGGAGCGGCCACTCCTCCGGCGCCACATTCGCACCAGTTAACAGGGAGACCACAGTGTCCCGTATTCGCGCAGCCGCCGCCGTCACCGCTCTCGGGGCTTTCCTCCTGATCGGGGTCGGCACCGCCTCGGCCGACAACGGCGCGGGCGCCGACAACAACTCCAACAGCAGCGTGGTGAGCAACACCGGCTCGGGCAACATCGTGGGCAGCGTCCACGGGAACGGGAACGGCAGCCAGCAGACCGGCACCGGCTCCGGCGCCGCCAACCAGAACACCAGCGTCGGCATCGCGGGCAACTCCGGCGGCATCGGCACGATCCAGGGCAACGGGAACCTGTCCCACAAGATCTACTACCCGTTCGTCCTCTACTAAGCCCCTGCCACTCCCCGCGGCAGGCCACGGGCCCGCGTCCGCACCAGCGCGGGCCCGTACCACCGGCAGAGCGCGCGCCCCCGCCCGGGCGCGCGCTCTGCCGCTACTGCGCCACTCCGAGCACCGTGCGGCCCAACAGCACCAGGCACTCGCCGAGTTCGGGCCGCCGGCTGCCAGGCCGGTTCCGCACCCCGTCGTTGACCAGCGCGAACATCGCGTGCACCCGCACCCGGGCCTCGGCGCTGTCGTAGCCGGGCCGAGCCTGCTGCAACTGCCCGACCCAGAGCCGCAGGAACGCCCGGCGGAAGTCCATCGCCGCGCGCCGGTCCGGCTCCGCCAGCCGCTCGGTCTCGCTGAGCATCGCGCCGAGGTAGTGGCTGTGCCGCCGGGCGAAGTCCACGTACGCCCGCAGCCCGGCCTCCAGGCCCTCCGCCGCCAACGCCCCCTCCACCTCGAGCCGCAGCCGCTCGCGGCTGCGCACCAGCGCGGCGGCCAACAGCTCGGCCTTGGTGGCGAAGTGCTTGTAGACGCTGGGCCCGGCGATCCCGACGGCCGCGCCGAGCCGGTCGGTGCTGACGTTGTCGAACCCCCGCTCGTGGAACAGCCGCACGGCCGCCACCAGCAGCTCCTCCCGCCGGGACTCGGGCAGGCCGTCCGGCGCCACCACCGGCCGGGCGTCCGCCGGCAGCCCGGCCGGCGAGACGGCGAGCAGGTCGGCCCCGATCCCGCCCAGCAGCTGGACGAACCGCCGCCGGGGCGGCGCGAAGGTGTGGTACGACAGGCTGCCGTACGCCGAGAGCAGTGACCAGCAGAGCAACTCGGCGTCAGGCTCCGCCAGTTCGGGCCGAGCACAGCGCAGCGCCGCCACCATCGCGCGCACCTGCGCCCGCAGCTCCCGCCGCAGCGAAGCCCGCCCCGCGGGCGGCAGCAGCCGGGCCTCCCGCTGCCAGAGGGTGCCGAGCGCCCTGTGCTCCACCGCGGCCACGGCCAGCGCCGCGCAGAGCGGCCCGGGCCCGGCCGCGCCCGCCTCGACGGCCGCCCGCAGCGCCGCCAGCTCGCGCAGCAGCACCTGCCGCAGCAGCTCCGGCTTGCCCCGGAAGTGCCGGTACAGCGCGGGGGCGGTGATGCCCACCTCGGCGGCCACCTCGGCCATCGACGTCCGGTGGTAGCCGTACCGGTGGAAGCGCCCGGCCGCCGCGTCGAGGATCAGCGCCCGGCGCCCCGGCGGCCGCCGCACCGCACCACTCTCACCCGGCACCCGCCACCCCCCTTCGTCCGGCACCCCCTTCGTCCGGCACCCCCTTCGTCCGGCACCAGGGTAGCAACCGTTCACTTGACCGCCCCGGCGGCGCCGAACAACGGGCTCCCAATGCTGGACAGCCCTAGCTACCCGGGATTAACTTGTCGGGCGATCAACCGGCACCACGAAGGGAGCGCCACCGTGCGCCGCACCGTGTTCACCGAGGACCACGAGGCCTTCCGGGCGACCATCCGCGACTTCATCGCCAAGGAGGTCGTGCCGGTCTACGAGTCCTGGGAGGCCGAGGGCCACCCGCCGCGCGACTTCTACCGCAAGCTCGGCGCACTCGGCGTGTACGGCATCGAGGTGCCCGAGGAGTACGGCGGCGCGGGCGAGAGCGGCTTCAAGTACCAGGCCGTGGTGAGCGAGGAGTGCGCCCGGGCCGGGGTCACCTTCGGCTCCTCCGGCGTGCACACCGGCCTGGTGCTGCCGTACATCCTGGAGTACGCCGACGAGGAGCAGAAGCGGCGCTGGCTGCCCGGCTTCGTCTCCGGCGACATCATGACGGCGATCGCGATGACCGAGCCCGGCGCGGGCTCCGACCTGGCCGGCATCAGCACCACCGCCAGGCTGTCCGAGGACGGCACCCACTACGTGCTCAACGGCGCCAAGACCTTCATCACCGGCGGCGTGCTCGCCGACCTGGTCCTGGTGGTCTGCCGCACCGCCGCCTACGACCCGGCCGACCGCCGGGCCGGCCTCTCCATCCTCTGCGTGGACACCGCCTCCGAGGGCTACGCGGTGGGCCGCAAGCTCAAGAAGATCGGCCTGCGCACCTCGGACACCGCCGAACTCTCCTTCACGGACGTGCGCGTGCCGGTCGAGAACCTGCTCGGCGAGGAGGGCAAGGGCTTCAGCTACCTCACCCACAACCTGGTCCAGGAGCGCCTGGCGATCGCGGTCGGCGCCTACGCCTCGGCGGCCGCCGCCGTCCGCTTCGCCGTCCAGTACGTCAAGGACCGCAAGGTCTTCGGCCAGAGCGTCTCGGAGTTCCAGAACACCAAGTTCAGCCTGGCCGACTGCGAGGCCCAGGTGGTGGCGCAGCAGTCGATGGTCGACCGGGCCCTCGAGCTTTACCAGGTGGGCGAGTTGACGGTGGCCGACGCCGCCGCGACCAAGCTGTTCTGCACCGAGTCGGCCTCCCAGGTGATCGACAAGTGCCTTCAGCTGCACGGCGGTTACGGCTACATCCTGGAGTACCCGATCGCCCGCCTCTACACGGACAACCGGGTGTTCCGGATCTACGGCGGCACCAGCGAGGTGATGAAGACCATCATCGCCAAGTCGCTCGGGCTGTAGCGGGGCCGGCGGCCGCGACGGGCAGGTCCTCAACCGCCGAGCCGCTCAGTTCGGCGAAGTGCCGTGCTCGCTGCGCCAGGCCTCCAGACCGGCCATCGAGGCCATCCTGGCCTGGTGCAGTGTGCGGTGCGCCAGCTCGCCCGGCGGGGTCTCCAGCTGGTGCACCCACTCCCGGCCGGCGGTGGCGAGCGCCACCCCGACGATCACCGTACCGGCCAGTCCGATCATCGCGCCGACGCCCGTGAGCGCCGCCCCGGCCGCCAGCATGTGCCGGTTGACCTGGAATCCACCCATGAAACTCTGATTCGTCGCCATGCCTCCACCATCACGGCCGCCCGCACACCCCGCAACCGGCGGAAAGGGCCGGTGGCACCTATGGTCGGCAGCATGGCTGACTCCGAACCTGCCGACCTCACCGCTCTGGCCGATGAGCATGCCGCACTGGCCGCGGCGGGCCCGCACGGGCGCAGCTCGCATCTGGTGGTGCACGACGGGGTACTGCGCCAGAGCCTGATCGCGCTGACCGCGGGCTCCTCGCTGGACGAGCACAACGCCCCGCCCGCCGCCAGCCTCCAGGTGCTGCGCGGCCACGTCTCGCTCACCGTGGCCGGCCGCCGGCACGAGCTGCGGGCCGGGCAGCTGCGGGCCATCCCGCAGGAGCGCCACGGGCTGCTCGCCCACGTGGACTCCGTGGTCCTGCTGACCGCCGTGACCAACTGACCCGAAGGACCGGCCGTGCTGATCTACTCGATGAACGTCTCGGTGGACGGCTTCATCAACGACCGCGACGGTGCGTTCGACTGGGGTGTGCCGAGCGACGAGCAGTTCCGCTGCCACCTGGAGCAGATCCGGGAGCTCGAGGGCTTCCTCTGCGGGCGGCGGCTCTACGAGACCATGCTGCCCTGGGAGACCGATCCGGCGATCCGGGTGGACGAGCTGCGGGCCGAGTTCGCCGACGCCTGGAGCGCCCTCCCGAAGGTGGTCTTCAGCGGCACGCTCGACTCCGTCGAGGGCAACGCCCGCCTGGCCCGGGGCCCGCTGGCCGAGGAGGCCGCCGCGCTGGCCGACCGGGTCGTCGCGATCGGCGGCGCCGGACTGGCCAAGGTGGCGGTCGAGCTCGGCCTGGTGGACGAGCTGCGGATCTTCCGCAACCCGGTCCTGGTCGGCGGCGGCACGCCCTTCCTGCCTCCGGTCACCACCGACGTCCCGCTGACCCTGGTGGAGACCAGGGTCTTCGCCTCCCGGGTGGTCTACGAGCACTACCGCCGGGCCTAGGGTCTGGCCGGCCGGACGGACCGGACCGGACCTAGGCTCCGAGCACCCGCTGGGCGGCCAGCCGAAGGCCGGCCAGGAAGTCGGCGCCGGTCGGGGCCTGGTCGACGTCCACCAGCCACTGGATGGCGTAGCCGGCCAGCAGGGCCTGGTAGAAGGTGCCCAGCAGGTAGTCGTCCTCGCTGCCGGGGACGTCCTCCTGGCCCTGGAACATCGCGGTGAGCGCCAGCCGGGCCACCCGCTGGACCCCGCCGAACGCATCCTTGAGCTCCGGGGTGCGGTCGATCTGGGCGATCGCCTCGAACTGGGCCGCCCACAGGCCCCGGTACTCGACGAAGGTGCCGCCCACCCGCTCCCAGGTGACGGCGAACCGCTCCTCGGGCGTGAGCGTCTCGGTGGCGGCCGCCGACAGGGCGGCCTGGACCGCCTCGCCCCACTCGCCGACGGCCTCCAGCATCGCGGCGTTGAGCAGCGCCTCCTTGGAGCCGAAGTGGTAGCCGATCGCCGCCAGGCTGACCTTGGCGGCCGTGGCGATGTCCCGGGCCGTGGTGCGCCCGTACCCCTTCTCGTAGAGGCAGGTCTTGGCGCCGGCCAGCAGGTCTTCTCGATTTCCCATGCCGCGAGCCTACGCCAGGATCTGGACAGATGTCTTGCACGGATGAGTGAGACAAGAGATTGAGACGTCCGTACTAGACAGATGTCTGACACGCCCGTACAGTCATCGACATGACCGCAACCCACGGCCTCGCAGGCCGCCGCGAATGGACCGGCCTGGCCGTCCTCCTGCTCCCGACCCTCGTGATCGCGATGGACATGGGCGTGCTGTTCTTCGCCGTCCCCTTCATCAGCACCGACCTCCGGCCGAGCGGCACCCAGCAGCTCTGGATCATGGACATGTACTCGTTCCTGCTGGCCGGCCTGCTCATCCCGATGGGCGCACTGGGCGACCGGATCGGCCGCCGCAAGCTGCTGATGCTGGGGGCGGGCGGCTTCCTCGCCGCCTCGCTGCTGGCCGCCACGGCACACGACGCGAGCGGGCTGATCGCCGCCCGGGCGCTGCTCGGCGTCACCGGGGCGACGCTGATGCCCTCGACGCTGGCGCTGATCCGCAACATGTTCCACGACCGGAAGCAGCGCCAGGGCGCACTGGCCGCCTGGGGCGGCGCGATGATGGCCGGGGCCACCCTCGGCCCGGTGGCCGGCGGTCTGCTGCTCGACAACTTCTGGTGGGGCTCGGCCTTCCTGGCCGCCGTGCCGGTGATGGCGCTGGTGCTGCTCGCCGCGCCCGCCCTGCTGCCCGAGTACCGCGCGGAGCAGCGCGGCTCCTTCGACCTGCTGGGCGCCGGCCTCTCGATCGCCGCCGTGCTGCCGCTGGTCTACGGCATCAAGACGCTGGCCGTGGACGGCTGGAGCCTGCTGCCCGCGCTCTCGCTGGTGGCCGGGCTCGGGTTCGGCGTCCTGCTGGTGCACCGGCTCCGGACGGCGGCCCACCCGCTGATCGACCTCGGCCTGTTCCGCAACCGCACCTTCTCGGGTGCGATCTCGGTCAACACCGTCGCGATGTTCGCGATGATGGGCTTCACCCTCTTCACCTCGCAGTACCTCCAGCTGGTCAAGGGCCTCAGCCCGCTCACCGCCGCGCTCTGGGGCCTGCTGCCGAGCGTCGGGGTCGGCGCCGCCGTCGGCCTGACCGGGGCGCTGGCCGGCAAGGTGCGGCCCGCCGCCCTGATGTCCGGCGGCTTCCTGGTCGGCGCGGCCGGCTTCGGACTGATGACGATGGTCGGGCCCGGCTCCCCGCTGGCCCTGGTGCTCACCGCGGCCGGGGTGCTGGCCGCCGGGACGGTCGGCACCATGACGCTCACCGCCGAGATGGTGGTCTCGGCCGCCCCCGCCGAGCAGGCCGGCGCCGCCTCGGCCACCTCGGAGACCGCCACCGAGCTCGGCAGCTCGCTGGGCATCGCCCTGCTCGGCGCGGCCGGGGCCGCCGTCTACAAGGCCCGCCTGGCCGACGCCCTGCCCCAGGGCCTGCCGGGCGACGCCGCCCGGGCCGCCCACGACACCCTCGGCGGCGCCGTCACCATGGCCGCCCAGCTGCCCGGCCAGACCAGGGACCAGCTGCTCGAGGCCGGCCGCGCCGCCTTCGCGGACGGCATGCACCTGGCCGCCGTGGTCGGCCTGGTCTGCATGCTCGGCGGCTCGCTGGCCGCCCACCGCCTGCTGGCGCACCTGCCGGCCCGCACCGCGGAGGCCGCGGCCGAGCAGCAGGTGGGCCTGGCCGCCTGAGCCGGCCGGAGGGAGCGCGGCATCGGAGCCCCGGAGCGACGGACCACCCGTCGCCCCGGGGCTCTCGCGCTGCCCGGGCCGGTGACGTGACGGATTCCGGGGCACCCTTCCGAGCGTCCGGACCGCCTCGGCGACCGGGACGAAGCAGGACAGGCCGGACAGGCCGCCCGAGGCGGAGCGATCGGTTCCGGCCCGACCGGACCAGGCCCTTACCCGCAGGTGGCGCCCGGTCACCCCGGCCGGGCCCGGTGGGCCGCTCCGGACGGCGCCCGGACGGCGGGCGAACCAGGGGTGAAGACGGCGACCCCGATGCGCCTTCCGGTCTTTGACCTCCGTTTCCCGGCCGATGTATACGTTCGGGAGTAGCGCCAGGCATACTGGCCAGGAGACCGGGCAAGCTCGCTCGGCTGTGAAACGGCGAGAATTCCGAAGGGACCGGTGGTCAGGGATGCTGCGCAACGGACTGGAGCCCTGGCACCTCCTGGTGGTGCTGGCTGTGATCATCCTGCTGTTCGGCTCGAAGAAGCTTCCCGAGATGGCGCGCGGGCTGGGTAAGTCCATGCGCATCCTCAAGGCCGAGACCAAGGCGCTCCGCGAGGAGGAGCCGCCGGCCGAGGCCGCGAACTCCACCGCCGCCTCCACCGAGCAGGCGCGCCCGGCGGTCGCCCCGGTCAACGTCACCAAGGCCGACGAGACCCCGTCGAAGACGACGTCCTGAGCCCCGGCCGGGCCCCGCGCCCGGCCGCACCGAGCCTCCGCTCCGTCAGCTGACGGGCCGGGGGCTCTGTCGTTCACGGGGCCCTGTTGTTACCGGGGCCCTGTCCTTCCCGGGCCTCCGTCGTTCCCGGGGCCCTGTCGTTACCGGGGCCTGGCGCACAGTCAGGCCGAGTGGCCGCCGCCGGTGTTCTGTTGTCTCCTGGTGAGCAGCCGCCCAGCTCCCGGAGGTACGGATGGCAGAGGGCCGCCCCGAGGCGGACGAGCTGCGTGCCCGGATCGCGGAGCTGGAGGCCCGGCCGGTGCGGGGCCGGGTACGCGCCTGCTGCGCCGCGCTGCTGATCCTGCTGGCCGTACTGCTGACCCCGCTCTCGGTGCTCTCGGCCTGGGCCAAGAGCCAGGTCACCGACACCGACCGGTACCTCGCGACGGTCGCCCCGCTGGCCACCGACCCGGCCGTCCGGGCGGCGGTCACCGACCGGGTGACCACGGCGGTGGCGGCGCGGCTGCCGGTCGACTCGCTGCTCGACCAGGTCGCCCCCGCCGACCGGCCGCTGCTCGACGCCGCCCTCGGCAGGCTGGGCTCGGCCCTCACCGGCGGGCTCACCGCGCTGGTCCACCGCGAGGTGCAGCAGGTGGTGGACAGCGACGCCTTCGCCACCGTCTGGGTGGCCGTCAACCGGCAGGCGCACGACGCGGTGGACCGGATGCTGACCGGCCAGGGCGGCGGCGCCGTCCAGCTCCAGGGCGACACCGTGACGCTCGACCTGGCCCCGGTGGTCGACCAGGTGAAGGGCAGGCTGGTGGCCGCCGGGATCGGCGCCGCCGCGCACCTGCCGGAGATCCACACCGACTACGTCCTGATCCGCTCCGACGCCCTGCCCAAGGTCCGCACCGGGATGCGACTGCTCCAGCTGGCCGGGTTCTGGCTGCCCGTGCTGGCGCTGGCCTGCGCCGTCGGCGGTGTGCTGCTGGCCACCAGGCGCCGCCGGGCCGCCGTCACCGCCGCCCTCGGCGCGGCGGCCGGGGCGGCGCTGCTCGGCCTCGGGCTGACGGCCTTCCGCGCGCTCTACCTGGACCGGCTGCCCGCCGGGGTCGACCAGGCCGCCGCCCGGGCGGTCTACGACGCGCTGACGCACTACCTGCGCACCACCGTGCGGGCCGTCGTGGTGCTCGGGGTGCTGGTCGCGTTCGGGGCCTGGGTGAGCGGGGGCGGGCGTCGGGCCGGGCAGCTGCGGCAGCTCTGGCGGCCCGGGTTCGGGGCCGTCCGGCAGACGGCCGAGCGGTTCGGGCTGCGGCTGGGGCCGGTGGGGCGGTTCGTCCACCGCTGGAAGCAGGCGCTGGGGTGGCTGGCGGTGGCACTCGCGGTGCTCGTCCTGGTGCTGTGGGACTACCCGAGCGGGTCGGTGCTCGCCTGGCTGGGGCTCGGGCTGCTCGCCGTGCTCGGCGTGCTCGAGCTCCTCGACGAGCCCGAGGGGGTGACCGGGCGTGGCGGAGCAGCCTGAGCGGCCTGAGCGGCCTTGGCCCGGGCGGCTGGGCTGGCAGGCCTGGCACTGGGCCCTGGTGCTCGGCGGGCCGGTGGTGGTGCTCGCGCTCTACTTCCTGCTGCCGCGCACGCTGTTCGGCCCCGAGCGGCCGTGGTTGAGCTGGAGCTGCTTCGTCCTGGCGCTGGCGGTGGTCGCCGGGCTGCTGCTGCGGCAGATCCGGCGGGACGTGCTGGGGCTGCCCGGGCGGCCGCTGATCATGATCCTGCTGCTGAGCTGCCTCTCCTTGGCGGTCTTCGCCGGCTCGTACGACGCGCTCAGCCGGGACGGCCAGTTCAGCGGGCTGAACACCCGGCTGGACGCGCTGTACTTCACCGTGATCACGCTGGCCACCGTCGGCTTCGGCGACGTGGTGCCGGTCGGACAGGGGGCCCGGCTGGTGGTCATGCTGCAGATCGCCTACAGCCTGGTCTTCCTGACCGCCGGGGCCACCACCGCCTCGCGGCACCTGCGGAGCATCCTGGAGAAGCGGGCCCGCAGCCACCGCGAGGCGGCTCCTAAGCGGCGCAGAAGGCGCGGTCGATCAGAGCGATGACGGTCGGAGTCAGCCGTGCGGACTTGACCGGGTCGTACGGGGTCGCGGAGATCGCGAGCTCGCGGGTGCCCGCGCGGTTGCCGAACACGTAGGTGGTGTAGCCGTAGATCCCGCCCGGGTGGCCCCAGACGGCGCCGCAGGAGAGCGAGAGCTTCATCAGCCCCAGGCCGTACTCGGTGGGCGGCTCGGCGTCGGCCGGCACGGTGCTGGTCATCGCGGCCAGTTGGGCCGGGGCGAGCAGCCGGCCGCCCAACAGCGCGGCGTTGAACCTGGTCAGGTCCTCGGTGGTGGAGATCAGCTCGCCGGCCGCGCCCGCCATCGACGGGTTGAGCTCGGTGATGTCGGCCGGGCCGGAGCTCAGCGCGAGGTATCCGTGGGCGTGCGGGCCGGGGATCGTGGTCGAGGTGCCAGGCAGTGAGGTCTGGCGCAGGCCGAGCGGCTGCAGGACGCGGCGGCTCACCTCGGTGCGCCAGTCGTGGCCGCTGACCTTCTCGATCACCTCGGCAATCAGCAGGTAGTCGGTGTTGGAGTAGTGCCAGCCCTGGCCGGGGGCGAAGTACGGGGCGTGCGCGGTGGCCACCGCGATCAGCTGCGGCGAGGTCCAGGTCCGCCAGCGGTCGGTGGCGAGCAGCTGCTCCTGCTGGGCCTCGGTGTCGGCGGCGAACCGCGAGTCCTCGGTGAAGTCGAAGATCCCGGCGGTGTGGCTGAGCACCTGCCGCACGGTGATCCCGGCGCCGCCGGGCACCACGCCGGGCAGGTACCGCTCGATTCCCTCGTCCAGGCCGACCTTGCCCTCGGCGCAGAGCTGCAGCAGCACGGTGGCCACGAAGGTCTTGGTCACGCTGCCGGCCCGGAACCGCCCGTCCACCGGGGCCGGGGCCGTGCCGCCGAGCTCCCGCAGCCCGGAGCCGCCACGCCAGACGGCCCGGCCGTGGTCGCGCAGCTCGGCGATCGCGCCCACCGCACCGGCCTCGGTGGTGACGGCGTCCAGCCCGCGCTGCAGGGCGGCGGTGTCAGCGCTGCGGGCGGCGGTGTCAGCACTGCGGGCGTCGGCCGACGCCCCGGCGGCCGGGGTGAGCGCGAGGGCGACGGTGCTCGCGAGCAGGGCGGTGGCGAGGCGGAGACCTCGGCGGGTGGTCATGTGCTGGCTCCCAGGGCATTCGGCGATGCCCAGGAAACTCTCATGCCCCGACCTGGAGTTGACGTGCCGCCAGGGCCGTACCCAGGGCAGCTCCGGCTGCCCGGGGGCCCGGCCGGGGGCGAGGCCCTGCCCAGGGGATGCAACCCGGGTGCGTTGCCGCCGCCGGGCCCGTCGGCGGCCGGCCGTCGGTGCACGACCCCTTACCGGTGGTGCCCGCCGGCACCCGCGCTCCGGTGCCGGTCGGGCAGGCCGGGGGCGCCCAGGGCCTGCCCGGCCGGTCTTGTCGGATCAGCGCGCGGCGTCGTGGGCCCGGCCCTAGTTCCCGTCGTCGGTGCCGGTTCCGGTGCTGGTTCCGGTGAGCCAGTCGAGGAGGGAGGTCGGGGCGTCGGTCGGCTGCTGGGTCTGCTGGGTGCGGGTGCTGGGCTGCTGGGGGTGGAGGGTGGCCAGCACGGAGTTGATCCGGTTCTGCCAGTTCTGGGCGGTGGGGCCGTCGATCGCGTGCTTCTTGGCGAGGGCGCGGACCAGGCTGCTGGCGGAGCGCAGGGCCTGGTCGGCCCGCTGGGGCTGGTGGTCGGCGATCGCGGCGGAGGCGTCGTCGAGCAGGCCGAGCAGATCGCCCTGGGCGCCCTTCTCCTTGCTGAACTGGGCGTCACCGATCACCGAGGCCAGGGCCGCGAGCGCCGCCGCCGGGCCCGCCTTGGCCGTGGGGGACGGGCTCGCGCTGCGGGCGGGCGAGGCGGAGGGGGACGGCGAGGGCGCGGCCGAGGAGGTGACCGGGGCCGGCGAGGCGGGCGGGGTGGCCTTCGACTTGGCCGGGGGGCCGCTGAGGGCGAAGGCCGCGATGGCGGCGGCGCCGCCCACCACCGCGAGACCGATACCCGCGAGTACCAGCGGCCGACGGCGCTGCGGCTGGGAGGGCGGATCGTACGGCGGCGGCGGGGGCGCGGTGGGCGGCAGCAGCGAGGTGCGCTGCGGGTCCGCGTACGCGGGGTAGGCGTTGCTGGGCATGCCGGTGGCCGGGAAGCCGTGGGTCGGGTAGCCGGGGGTCGGATGGCCGGGGGCGACCGGCGGGATGGCCTGGGTCGCGGCGAGCAGTTCGGCGGTGCGATCCGCGGCGGCCGCGGAGGGCACGGCGGCGAGCAGCTCGGCCCGGGCGGCGGCCGCGTCGGCCGGGCGGGCCGCAGGGTCCTTGGCGAGCAGGCGCAGGGCGGCGGAGTCCAGCGCCGGGGGTATGTCCGCGCGGTGCAGCGAGACCGGGGTGGGGTGCTCGTTGACGTGCTTGAAGGCGATCGCCACCGGCGCGTCGGCGGTGAACGGCGGGGCGCCGGTGAGCATCTCGACCAGCACGCAGCCCAGCGCGTACAGGTCTGAGCGGCCGTCCACCTCGCCGGCCATGGCCTGCTCGGGCGAGAGGTAGGCGGCGGTGCCGAGCACGGTGGCGGTCTGGGTGAGCTGGGCGCCGCTGGAGGAGCTGGCCCGGGCGATGCCGAAGTCCACCACCTTCACCCCGCCGTCGGCGGTGATCATGATGTTGCCCGGCTTGATGTCCCGGTGCACCAGGCCCGCGCCGTGCGCGACCGCCAGCGCCTCGCAGACGGCGGCCGCGATCCCGACCGCCCGCTCGACCGGCAGCCCGGCACTCTGCTGCAGGCCGTCGCCGACCAGCAGCTGGCTGAGCGAGACGCCGTTGACCAGCTCCATCACGATGTACGGCGAGCCCTGGTCGACGCCCGAGTCGAAGACCATGACGATCCGGGGGTGGACCAGCATCGCGGCGTGCTGGGCCTCGCGGCCGAACCGCTCGGCGAAGCGCGGGTCGTCGGCGAGGCCGCCGTTGAGCACCTTGACCGCGACCTGGCGGCCGAGCACCCGGTCATGGCCCCGGTAGACCGTGGCCATGCCGCCGACGCCGAGTATCTCGACGAGCTCGTACCGCCCGTTGAGTGCGCGTCCGATCACTTGGCACCGCTCCCCTCAGAACCCCGGCCGAAGGCTCCGGGCCGCCTCGTGCACCTGTGCACGATAGCCGCCGCGGGGCCGGAGGGGTGCCGGTGCCCGCCACCGGAGCGGGGGCGGTGTTCCGGGAGGGCGGTGGACACGGGGGAGCCCACCGACCTCCCGGGGCTTTGGTACGGCAGCCGGGCGGGGCCACGGCTGCACCGGACGGACGACGGGCCCGGGGGGATTCGCCCGCCGTCCGTCCGGAGTTTTCGGCTCACCCCACCGGCACGCCGCTCGGCGCGGCCGGGGAGGGGAGCAGCCCTGGCCGTGGCGGCGGCAGGGCGGCGGCGACCTGGCCGGGCAGCGCGGTGAGCGCGCCGGTCAGGGAGGTCAGGGAGGTCAGGTCGGGCAGCGGCCCCGCGGCGGGGGCCACGGCGCCCAGGCCCGCGGGCAGCCCGGAGGTCAGGGCCTGGACCTGGCCGGTCAGCGCGAGGGCCTGGGCCTGGGCCTGCCCGTCCACGTGGGCGGCCTTCGACGGGGCGGAGTCGGCCGGGCCCTTGGTCGGGCCGGAGCGAGGCGGGGTGGTGGCGGGGCCGCCGTGGTCCTTGCCCTTGCCGAGCAGACTCGTGCAGAACGCCTCGACGTGCTCCGCCCCCTTCGCCGCGCCGACCAGCGGGGCGTACGGCGGGGTGGTGAGCAGCTGCTTCGCCTTGCCGCCGTTGGCTTCGGCGTCCTCGAAGGAGCGGCAGAGGTCGCCCAGCCCGGCCACGGCCGGGCTGTTTCCCTGGTCGGGGCGGCCCGGGGTGGCGGAGCCGTCCGGGTGTGCCGAGCTCTCGGAGCCGTGGGTGGGTGCGGGGGCGGTCTTCGCAGAGCCCAAGGCCTGGGTGCGGTCGGGCGCGGTACTCGGACGGACGGACGGGCGCTCGCTGGCCGCGGCGCTCGTACCGGCCGGCACCGAGACGGCCGACGCGGGACTGCCACCGGAACCGCCACGGGCGCCGCCGAGCACGACGGGCAGACCGGGGATGCCTGTGGTGGCCGCCACTGCGACCCCGCCGAGCGCCGTCAGCGCGAGCGCGGCGAGCAGGGCCTTGGCGCTCTTCGCGCTCAAGGCCCGCGCGGGCGCGGTGCTCGCCATCGTGCGTCTCCGGGGTTCGGGGGCTGGGGTGCGGCGGGCCTCCCGGAACGCCGCCATCGCCTTGGCCTCCCCGGGCAGCTCCGCCGCGCCGGCTGCGGGGGCAGCGGCGGCGGCGAGCAGCCCGGCGAGGGCGGCGTTGTCGGCGAGGGCGGCCGGACCGCCCGACGTGCCGACCGTGCCGCCGCCGAGCAGCTGCTCGGCCGTGGCCTGGTCGATCCGACGGGATCGGTTGGTGCTCATCTCATGTCCTTCAGCGTCGCGGCTCTGGGTTGTGTCACACCTTTGGCGGAGGTTTCCGGAGAGTTTTCCGGCGCCCCGCGCGGCGCGGCCGCGCGGCGGCCGCTCCACACCCCCGAGTCGCGCTGGCGCGGCACCCCGTCGGCCTGGCCGCCGCCCGGCTGCTCCAGCAGTTTCGCGAGCTTGCGCAGTCCCCGGTGGGCGGCCATCCGGACGCTGCCGGAGCGCTTGCCGAGCACCTTGGCCGCGCTCTCGGCGTCCAGGTCGAGCACCACCCGCAGCAGCACGGCCTCCGCCTGGTCCCGGGGCAGCCGGGCGATCAGGGCGAGCGAGTCGGCCGTGGAAACGGTGGCCAGCGCACTGCCCGCGGTGTCCTCGGCGGCGGTCAGCTCGGCCAGGTACTCGAACGGGAGGTCGGCCACCGGGCGGCGCCGGACCTTGCGCAGGTGGTCCATCGCGCGGTTGCGGGCCACCGTCGCCGCCCAGCCCCGGAAGCCGTCGCCGTCCCCGCTGAAGCTGCCCAAGTCCCGTGCGATCTGCAGCCAGGCCTCGGAGGCGATGTCCTCGGCGTCCTCCGGCCCGCCGCCGAGCAGCACCCGCAGGTAGCGGAGCAGACCCGGTTGGACGGCGCGGAAGAGCAGTCGGAACGCCGCCTCGTCACCCGCCTGCGCGGCGTGGACGGCGGCGGTCAGCTCGTCCGGCGACGGCCCGCCGGCGGTCACGCCGACCGTGGCGTCGGCCATGACGCCAGCCGTTTCGTCGGCCGTGACGTCGACAGTCACGTCGGCCGTACCGCCGACCGGGTCGGGTGGTTCCGGTGATATCGGGCCACCGACCACGTCGTCGGCGCCCGGCCCCTGAGGCTCTGCGATGTGCACCTGCCACATGATGCGGCATCCGGGGCCGGTGTTCGGCCGTGACTGAGCAGTAACGAGCGCCGGACACCGGGTGAAGGCGCCGCGGCGGCCCGGTAAGGGCGCCGTAGGAGCCGTCCGGGCCTTCCGGCCAGGGCCGCGGGACAAAAGTCCTGACAGCGGCTGCCATTCGCCCGCAGCCGCCAAAGGTGCTCCGGTCATACGTTTTCTGTAGGGCCGGCTGACCACCCGCCGCCGCACCCACGCCCTTCCTCACCTCCCACGCCTCCCTCCCCTCCCCTCCTCTCCGATTGGAGCTGTCGATGACGTCTGCCCGCGAGCTCTTCGACCGGGGGATGCGTGAGCACTTCGCGCCCGCCCTGCGGGCGATGGGGCTCACCGGCTGGCGGCACTCCTTCAGCCTCCCGGACGAGACGTATTGGGCTGTGCTCGGCGTCGAGTGGCACCCATCCGGAATGAGGATTCATTCCGGCAGCGTCGAGCGACCCGGCTCCAACACCAGAATGAACATTCATTCCGGTGCTGCCGAGCGGCACGACTCCAACCTCGGAATGAACATTCATTCCGAAAGCCACCGGGAGCACGAGATCCGGTACACCGTGAACCTCGGCCTGACCGCCAAGGCCGACTGGCGCGGCCCCGGCCTGCGGCCCGACCCGAACCGGCCGACCGGCCGGGAGCTCTGGCGGGCCCCGATCGGCGAACTGCTGCCCGTCGGCGAGCCGCTCTGGTGGTCCGTCGCCCCCGGCCCGCGCTGGCTGGTGGCCGTGGAGGACTCCGTCGCCGCCGTCCGCCACTACGGGCTGCCCGAGCTGGTCCGCCGGGTGGGGGCCGACCAGGGCACCGAGTCGTACCTCTCCCCCGGCGAGCTGGAGGACGTCAACGCCGCGATGGCCACGGCGGCCGTCGCGCGGATCCGGCGGGCCGAGCTGGCCGACAAGACGCTGGTCCTCACCGGCGGCTGGAGCCGGGCCGACCGGGTGGCCGAGCAGGTGCTGCGCGGGGTCGCCGAGGGCTTCCTCTCCGCCGGGGACGAGCGGTTCACCAGCGTGCGCTGCGAGGACACGCTCGGCCGGGAGCTGTGGATCTTCGATCAGGGGGATCTGGAACCGCCCGGGCCTCTGCGGCTGTCGTGACTGAGGGGCTGCTCCGCCCCCGCACCAACGACACGGAGCACGGGGGCGCAGGAATGAACACCACGACCGACACGCGGCAGCTGCACTGGGACGGCTGCCTGAACGTCCGGGACCTCGGCGGGCTGCCGACGGCCGACGGCGAGCGGACCAGGCCGCGGGCCGTGGTCCGCGCCGACAACCTCGACCGGCTGACCGCAGAGGGCCACGCCGCGCTGGTGGCGTACGGCATCCGCACCGTGGTCGACCTGCGGGACGCCACTGAGCACCGGCCGCTGCTGCCGCTGGACGGCGCCGTCCGGCTGGTCAGGGTGCCCTTCGACGAGCTGGCCGGGGCCGCCTGGTGGGAGCGGTACGGACACCTGGACGGCACGCCGCTCGCCTTCGTGCCCTACCTGGAGCACTGCGCGGGCGCGGTGCTCGCGATGGCCCGCGCGGTGGCCGAGGCCGCCCCGGGCGGGGTGGTCGTGCACTGCGGCGCCGGGCGGGACCGGACCGGCCTGGCCGCCCTGGTGCTGCTCGCCGCGGCCGAGGCCGAGGAGGCCGCCGTGGTGGCGGACTACCGGCTCAGCGCCGCGAACCTGCGACCGCTGTGGCGGATGCTCGGCCGCCCGGACGAGCAGGAGGCCGTGGAAGCCGCCCTGGCGAAGGCCGGGATCGGCGCGCCGGAGGCACTCGCCGCAGCCCTGCGGGTGGCCCGGCAGACCCTTCCGGCGGAGCTGCGCGCGGCGGTGCGGGCCCGACTGCGTTGAGCCGACTGCGTTGACCCTGCCGCGTGGACCCGACTGCCGTTGACCCGGCCGAGTCGGCCCGACTGGCGTTGGCCCGGCTACCAGAGGCGGTCGATCAGGCCGGGGTAGAGCGGCAGGCGGGCGTCGGTGAAGTGCGGGGCGGCGGCCTGGGCCTTGGGGGTGCAGAGGTCGGCCATGGTGATCTTGTCGAAGCCCGGGCTGTCGCTGGGGAAGGGGTCGGCGGGGGTGCCGCCGACCAGGACGGTGCCCGGCAGCAGTTGCCAGCCGGCCGTCTCGTAGAAGTGCTGGAGCCCGCGGTCGCAGGTGAAGAGGCCGAGGTCCGCGCCCGAGCGGCGGACCCGGTCGAGCGCCGCCGAGACCAGCCGCCGCCCGAGGCCCTGGCCCCGGTGGGCCTTCTCGGTGGCCACGGTGCTCAGGCCGCAGGCCCGGAAGGTCTCCCCCGCGAACTCGAGATCCGTGCTGAGCAGGTCGAGGGCGGCGAGCAGCTGCCCGTCCTCGTCCACCATGAGCAGCGACTCGGGGTGCAGTGCCTGGTCGTGGCTCAGCCCCGGGTCGGGGTCGCCGCTCGGCCAGGCCTGCTCCTGGAGGGCCCAGACCTGGGCCCGCAGGGCGGGCGGCACGGCGGCTTCGGGGTAGCAGAGGATCCGCACGGGCTCAGAAGCCGGAGCCCGGGCTGGTCACGACCCGGGTGCGGCCGTCGGCGCGGGCCTGCAGACCGGCTTCGAGCCGCAGCGCGCGGGCCGGGCCGAGCAGGGTGAGCGCCTCGGCGGGCTCCACCCAGCGGTAGGAGTCGAGCTCACCCTCCGGCAGCACGATCGGGGTGGCGGCCGGGACGGTGCCCAGGTCGAAGAGGAAGTGCACGGCGGGGTAGGCGAGTTCGCCGGAGGGGTTGGTCCAGGCGACCACCAGGAGCTCACCGGCCTCCTTCACGATGCCGGTCTCCTCCTGGAGTTCGCGGCCCGCGCACTGCTGCGGGTTCTCCCCCGGGTCGACCGTGCCGCCGACGAACTGCCAGTGCTCGCGGTAGCCCGCCTTGACGATCAGCACCCGCCCGCCCTCGTCCGTGATCAGGCAGCCGGCGGCCGCGTAGACCCTGGTCAGCGAGGCGAGCCACTCGTCGCGGGTGGTGAGCACGGTAGACCTCCGACAGGCACGGGACGGTGGATGCATCGTACGTGCCGCCGGAGGTCGGCCGGTTGAGGAGCCGTCAGTGCGCCGAGTGCTTCTCGGCGCCGCGGTGGCGGTGGCCCGGCAGCTCGGCGTGGTGGGCGGGGCCGGAGAGCTTGGTGACGGAGCCGAAGGCCCGGCGGCCGCCGTGGCTGAAGGCGACGTCACCCAGGTAGGGCGAGCCGCCCGCGGCCTTGACCGTGTCGGTGTGGCGCTCGGGTGGCATCGTGCCGGGCTGGGCCGCCATGCCCCGGCGCTCCAGCAGATCCTGGGTGCCCCGGCGCAGCTTGGTCATCTTGCCCGTCGATCGCTTGGTCATCGTCGACCTCCCTTCGGTGCCCCGCCCGCCGGGCGGAGTGCGCGGCGGTGCGGACACTTGGGCTGATATGTCCGGATTGTAGCCTCGAGCGCGGCGGTGCGGCCGGGCGGAGCGACCTGACGTGACCGAGGTGGCCCGGCCACCCGGGTGTGGGAGCATGCCCCGTGCCAACGGTCATACAAGACGACGTCTCCGAGGCGGTGCAGGCCGAGCCGGAGAAGCTCCGGGTCCGCCACCCCGCCGCACTGGTCCGCGCCCTGACCGGCGCCGCCGGTGTCGGCCTCACCCTGCTGCTGGCCGTCAACGCCCGCGGCGCCGCGGCCGGCCTCACGGCGGACGTGGCCCAGGGCACCGAGCAGATCCCGTGGGCCCTCGGCGGCCCGGCCCGGGCGGTGGCCGCCGTCGCGCTGCTGCTGCTCCCGCTCGCCTACACCGCCCGGCGGCTGGTCCAGCGGGCCCAGCGGGGGCTGGCCGAGGGGGTCGCGGCCGCGGTGCTGGCGTACGGGTTCTCGCTGGGGCTCGACGCCGCCTTCGGCGGGGTCGAGGCGCTGCGGGGCCGGGCCGGAGGTGACGTGGTCCACGGCCATCTGGCCCCCGTCCTGGCCTTCCTCGCCGCGACCGGGGCCACCCGGCTGCCGAAGTGGCGCACCGCGCTCGCCGCGGCGGTGGCGCTCTCCGGGCTGTCGGGGCTGGCGACCGGGCACGCGACGCCGCTCTCGCTGGTGCTCGCCCTGCTGCTCGGCTGGGCCGCCGGGCACGGCACCAGCTACGGCCTGGGGGCGCCGGTCTGCCGGCCGGCCGAGGCGCAGCTGCTGGCCGCGCTGGGGCAGGCCGGGACGCGGCCGGACCGGGCCCGGCGGGTCGGGCCCGGGCGGTACTTCGTGACCCAGCGCGACGGGCTGCCGGAACTGGACGTGCTGGTGCTCGACCCCCGGGTCGAGGCCAGCGGCTGGGCCGGGCAGTTGTGGCGGCTGCTGCGGCTGCGGGCCGAGCTCACCCCGCGCGGCCTGCGCCCGCTGCGGACCAACCTGGAGCACGAAGCGCTGCTCAGCTACGCCGTCACCGCCGCCGGGGTCCGCACCCGCCACCTGGCCACCACCACCAGCCTCGGCCCGGACTCCGCCCTGGTCGCCTACCACCGCCTCCCGGGGCGGACACTCACCGACTTCCCGGAGCACCGGGCCGAGAGCGTGGCGCAGGAGGACCGGCCGGGGCCGCCCGGCGAGGTGCTGGTGGACGCCTGGGAGCAGCTGCGGTTGCTGCAGCGGCGGCGGATCGCGCACCGGGGGATCTCGCCGGAGACGGTGCTGGTCGGCCCGGGCGGGGAGGTGCACCTGGTCGGGCTCGGGGACGGTGAGATCGCGGCCGGGGAGCTGCCGCTGCGCCTGGACGTGGCCGGGATGCTGAGCACGCTGGCCCTGCACTACGGGGCCGAGCGGGCCGTCCGCAGCGGGGTCGCGGTGCTCGGCGCGGCCGAGCTGTGCGCCGCGCTGCCGCTGCTGCAGCCGATCGCGCTCGCCCCGGCGACCCGTGCCGCGCTGCGGCGCCACCCCGAGCTGCTCGCCGCCGTCCGCGAGGAGGTGCTGCGGGGCCGCCCCCAGGTGGAGGTGCAGCCCGTCCGGCTGGAGCGGCTGCGGCCGCGGACGCTGCTGACCGTCGGGGCCGGGGTGGCCGCCGCGGTGCTGCTGATCGACACGCTGCTCGGCACCGACTTCGACCCGTTCGGCGCGCTGGCCGACGCCGATCCGTTCTGGCTGGGGCTGGCCGTGCTCGCGTACACCCTCAGCCACCTGGCCGCGACCTGCGGTTTCGTCGGGTTCGTGCCGGAGCGGCTGGGCTTTCGGCGGGCGGTGGCGGTGCAGCTGGCCGGCTCGTTCGCCAAGCTGGTCTCGCCCGGCGGTGTGGGCGGGGTCGCGCTGAACACCCGCTTTCTGCAGTGCAGCGGCATCCCGACCCCGCAGGCGCTCTCCAGCGTCGGGGTCGGCCAGCTGGCCGGGCTGGTGCTGCACCTGCTGCAGCTGGGCCTGTTCGCCACCCTGCTCGGGCGGGCGCCCGGCGGCGAACTGCCCTCGGCCGGGGTGCTGGCCGCGATCGGCGCCGGGGCCTGCGTGCTGGCCGTGGTGGGGTTCGCGGTGCCGTGGGTGCGGCAGCAGATCCTCCGGCTGCTGCGGCCGCTGCGGGCGGAGGTGCTGCCCCGGCTGCTCGACCTGGCCCAGCAGCCGGGCAAGCTCGCGCTCGGGGTGGCCGGGCAGCTCGGCGTGTCGCTGGCCTTCGTGGCCTGCCTCTACTGCTGCGCGGCGGCCGTCGGCCAGCACCCTTCGTTCACCGCCGTCGCGGTGGCCTTCCTGGCCGGCAACGCCGTCGGGTCCGCCGCGCCGACGCCCGGCGGGGTGGGCCTGGTGGAGGCGCTCCTGACGGAGAGTCTGGCCCGGATGACCGGGATGGACCGGGGCGCGGCCCTGGCGGCGGTGACCCTGTTCCGGGTGCTCACCTTCCTGGCCCCGGTCCTGCCCGGCTGGGCGGCCTTCGCCTGGCTGCAGCGCCGGCGGGCGCTCTAGCTTCTCGATGCGGCCCGGGTGAGGCGGGCCGCCATCGCCGCGACGGTGGCGGCGAGCTCGGGCGGGTGGCGGACCTCGAAGTCGCAGCCGAGCAGGGCCAGCCGCAGGGCCAGCCAGTCGAGGGAGTCGGTGCTGAGCCGGTAGGTGCACCGGTCCGGGCCCGCCTCGGTGAGCTCGCCGGGGGCCCGCTCGAACCTGGGCGCCAGTTCGGCGTACGGGGCGTGCAGGGTGACCACGGCCTCGTAGCCCCGCTGCCGGTGGGCGAAGCGGGCCGCGACGTACGCGGCGGCGTCCTCGGCCGGGAGCTCGCGGGGGGCCGCGCGGGAGCCGGTGGCGAAGGGCTCGCTCAGCCGGTCGACCCGGAAGATCCGCCAGTCCTCCCGGTCGTTGTCGTACCCGAGCAGGTACCAGCGGCGCCCGGTGGCCACCAGCCGGTGCGGCTCGACCAGGCGGCGGGTCTCGCTGCCGTCGGCCGCGCGGTAGGCGAAGCGCAGCCGCTCGTGCCCGGCGGTGGCGCCGGCCAGCACGGTGAGCACCTCGGGGTCGACCCGGGGGCCGTCGCCGAGGGTGAGCTGCACCGTCGCGGCGGAGAGCGAGCCGACCCGGTGGCGCAGCCGGGCGGGCAGCACCTGGACCAGCTTGGCCAGCGCCCGCACCGACGCCTCCTCGATCCCCTCCACCGCATTGCCCGCCGAGGCCCGCAGGCCGACCGCGATCGCCACCGCCTCCTCGTCGTCGAGCAGCAGCGGCGGCATCGCCGCGCCCGCGACCAGCCGGTACCCGCCGACCGCGCCCCTGGTCGCCTCGACCGGGTACCCGAGGTCGCGCAGCCGCTCGATGTCGCGCCGGATGGTGCGGGGGCTGACCTCGAGCCGCTCGGCCAGCTCGCTGCCGGGCCACTCGCGCGGGGTCTGGAGCAGGGAGAGCAGGCTCAGCAGCCGTGCCGGAGTGTCCGTCATGGGCACCATCCTGCCCGCCAGAGCGGACAGGATCTGACCTATATGGCCTCTACCGTCGGAGACGTCCGGGCCGCCCGAGCGGCCCAAGAACCGACCCCCAGGAGAAGAGGCCCCGATGTCCTCCGTACCCCCCGTACCGGACCGGCGGCGCTGGCTGGCGCTCGCCGTCGTGATGACCGCCAGCCTGATGGACCTGGTGGACGTCACCATCGTCAACATCGCCATGCCGAGCATCCAGCGCGAGACCGGCGCCTCGTTCAGCCAGCTGCAGTGGATCACCGCCGGGTACGCGCTGGCCTTCGCGGTCGGCCTGATCACCGGCGGGCGGCTCGGTGACATCCACGGCCGCAAGCGCCTCTTCCTGGTCGGCATCACCGGCTTCACCCTCGCTTCGGCGCTCTGCGGCCTGGCGACCGGCCCGGAGATGCTGGTCGCCTCCCGGGTGCTGCAGGGCGGCACGGCGGCGCTGATGGTGCCGCAGGTGCTGGCGATCATCCACGCGACCTTCCCCGCCGAGGAGCGCGGCAAGGTGTTCGGGATGTTCGGCGCGATGGTCGGTCTCGGCGCGGTGCTCGGGCCGCTGCTGGGCGCGGTGCTGACGGAGTGGGACTTCCTGGGCCTCGGCTGGCGGCCGATCTTCCTGGTCAACCTGCCGATCGGCCTGGCCGGCCTGCTGCTCGGGCTGCGGTACGTGGACGAGTCCCGCTCCCCGCGCGCGCTCAAGCTGGACCTGCTCGGCATGGTGCTCGCCACCACCGCCCTGCTGATGCTGCTCTACCCGCTCACCCAGGGCCGCGAGAACGGCTGGCCGCTGTGGGGCTTCGCGCTGATGGCCGGGAGCGTGCCGGTGTTCGGGCTGTTCCTGGCGTACGAGAAGGCCAAGGTGCGGCGGGACGGCTCGCCGCTGGTCGAGCTCTCGCTGTTCAAGGTCCGCAGCTTCGCGGCCGGCATCGGGGTGCAGCTCACCTTCGGCGTGGTGATGGGCATCTTCTTCCTGGTCTGGACGCTCTACATGCAGCTCGGGCTCGGCTGGAGCCCGCTGCGCGCCGGGCTGACCGGGGTGCCGTTCTCGCTCGCGGTGTCGGCGGCGGCCGGGATGTCGGTGCAGAAGCTGGTGCCGCGGTTCGGGCGGCGGGTGCTGCAGGCGGGCGCCGGGGTGATGGCCGTCGGCGCACTGCTCTACCTGGCCGAGGCCTCGTACTACGGCACCGCGATCCACCCCTGGCAGATGGCGCTGCCGATGGTGGTGATGGGCGCCGGGATGGGCCTGGTGGTGGCCCCGCTGACCGACGCGGTGCTCTCCGAGGTGCCGCAGGAGCACGCCGGCTCGGCCTCCGGCCTGGTCAACACCACCCAGCAGCTCGGCGTGGCGCTCGGGCTCGGGCTCTCCTCGGTGGCCTTCTTCGGGGTGGTGGACGCCGGCGGGCCGCTCGGCCTGGCCTTCGTGCACGCCTTCACCCACTCGATGTGGTGGGTCGCGGGCGGGCTGGCGGCGGTGTTCCTGCTGATGTTCGCCCTGCCGGGGCGGGGCGCGGCCGCCTCGGCCGCGGGCGGGGCGGCCGACCGCGAGCTGGTCTCCGTCTGAGTGCCTCAGAGGGTGCCGAGCACCGGCGCCTCGGCGGCCACCACCACCGTGGTGGCGCCGAGGCGCGCGTCCGTCCAGTCCAGGAAGTGCAGTTGCTCGAACCGGCTGCGCAGCTGCCCCTCGGCGGAGAGCGGCAGCGCGGACAGGTCGATCTCGCCCATGGTGTCCAGGGTGGTCCGCCCGACCTTGATCAGGGCCTCCTTGCGGACCCACTGCCGCAGGAACGCACCCTCCGGGTCCGGCTGGGCGCGGACCAGCTCCGTCTCGGCCGGGCTCAGCACCCGCTGCAGCAGCGCCGCGTCCAGCGCCCCGCGCTGGGGCAGCTCCACGTCGACGCCGACCGTGCCGTACCCGGCGGCGGCCGCCACCACGCCCCGGGTGTGCGAGAGGCTGACCTGCAGCCGGGGGTGGCCGGGCAGGTAGGGCCTGCCGTGGTCGGCGAGACCGCAGTCGGGGCACTGCTGCGCGAATTCGAGCGGCGCGGCACCGACACCGAGCAGCCGGGTGGCGCAGATCCGCACCAACAGGTGGGCGGCGACGAAGTTACGGCGGTCCTCCTCGCGGCGGAACCGGGCGGCCCGCTGCTCCTCCAGGGCGTTCAGCCGGTGCCGGGCGGCCTCGGGGTGCCCGAGCACAGCGTCCGTACACGCCACCATCACCAGCGGCCCCTGCTCCGCCACCTGCGCCATCGTCCCGCCCCTCGACTTCGCCCAGCGGCCCGCCGCTCTGCCGGGCCGCCCTAAACGATCTCATCTCCGGGGGGCGTACGGGGGCGTGCGGGCCGAGTTCGTACGTGCGACCAGCCTGCTCCCCCGGTCTAGGCCCAGTGGGCCGGGCGGCTCAGCTGCTCGGGCAGGCGGGTGGCGGCGTCGCCGCGGGCGGCGTTGAGCTGGGCCTGGGTGAGGAACAGACTGCCGGTCAGGTCGGCCCCGCGCAGGTCGGCGTCACGGAAGTCGACCCCGATCAGGTCGGCCTCGCGCAGGTCGGCGCGGGTCAGGTCGGCGGCGATCAGGTAGGCGCCGCGCAGGTTCGCCCCGCGCAGCTTGGCGCTGCTCAGCCGGGCGCCGATCAGGTCCGCGCCGCGGTGGTTCTTCTTCTTGCCGGGCACCCCGGCCCGGGCCAGCTCACTGGCCTCCAGCAGCAGCGTGTTGACCTCGCCCCGGATCGTGGGGACGTCGGCCTCGGTGAGGGTGACGGCGTCGGAGAGGCTCAGCTCGCGCACCGACTCGTACGCGGCCCGCAGCTTCGGGTGGATCCTGCGGGTGGCGGGGAGCGAGAGCGCCTCGTTCAGGTACGCGAGCAGCTCCTGCAGCTGCCGCACCACCGGGAAGACCTCGAACATCTGCCGGGCCGTCCCGGGGGCCTCGCGCCAGTCGGTGCCGCCGAAGGTGATCTGTGAGACCTTCTGGCCCGCGCCGAAGCAGTCGAAGACGGTGCAGCCGGTGAAGCCGCTGGTGCGGAGCTTGGCGTGGATCCCGCAGCGGAAGTCCTGCTGCAGGTTCCGGCAGGGCTGGCCGGCCGCCTTGTTGACCGCGAAGTCGGCCGACTTCGCGAACGGCAGGGCGACGCAGCACAGACCGAAGCAGTTCGCACAGTCGGCGCGCAGCTCGTCCTGCGGCTGGGCGGTGGGGGGCGTCTCGGGCACCTGCGGGGCTCCTGGCTCAAGGGGGTGGCTCGCCCCCAACTGTACGCAAGGGGCGAGCCGCCTCCGGGGGCCTACTGCCGCCCGCCCGCCAGGTCCAGCGGCCGGCTCCGCAGTCATTTAACCCGCCGCCCCCGGTTGCAGTACCTCGCCGGGCGACGCGCCCGGCCGGGCTCGCACACTCGGGGCATGGCATCGTTCGTGGGCAGAATTCGTGAGCGCTGGCAGACCAGGCGGGGCGAGGCCGGCTCCTGGGCGCTGCGGGAGATGTCACTGGCCACCATCAGTGAGCTCAGGGGGAAGCTGGAGAGCCTGCGGCCCGACCCGGAGCTGGACGATCCCGTCGAGCAGTCACTGCGGGCCGGGGTCGAGCAGCAGCTGGACTGTGCGACGGAGAAGCTCGGCCACGGGAACCACCCCAGGCACCTGGCCAGCGCCCACCTGACGGCGGCACTCGTCCACATGAACTCGGCACGGTCGCTGATGCTGCGGCTGGCGGACCCGGAGCTGGTGAAGCCGCTCCTGCCGGGGCTGGTCGCGTTGGTCCGGGAGCACCTCAGCGCGCAGGATCCGCGCCGCCTGGGCGTGGAGGCACTGCCGGCGAAGGAGACGCTGGATCCGGCGGACGTGGAACTGCTGGGGGACGCGGTCGGGGTCGCCCGCCTGGAGGCGCTGAAGGAGCAGCTCCGGGTGGGCAGCTTCGTGCGGATCGTCGGGTTCGTCACGGCCGGTCTCACGCTGGCCGCCGTGGCCGTCGCCCTGCTCGGCGTCTTCTCCCCGGGATCCGTGCCGCTCTGCTTCGCACCGCAGAAGACGCCGCAGAGCCAGGCCGCCCAACCGGGGCCGGGGTTCAACGTGGTCTGCCCGATCAACGACCAGCTGCACCCGAAATCCGACGACCCCAACCAGGCCATGTCGGACGCGAGCACCTCGCGCGACTACATCGCCGTCGAGGTCATCGGCCTGGTCGCCGCCGGGATCGCCGCCGCCTCGGCGCTCCGCAACATCAACGGCACCTCGACCCCGTACAACGTCCCGGTCGCGCTGGCCGTGCTCAAACTGCCGACCGGGGCGCTCACGGCGGTGCTGGGCATCCTGCTGATGCGCGGCGGATTCGTGCCCGGGCTGAGCGCCTTGGACAACTCCGCGCAGATCATCGCCTGGTCACTGATCTTCGGGTACTCCCAGCAGCTGTTCACCAAGTTCGTCGACCAGCAGGGCCAGGCCGTCCTGGACTCCGTCCACGGCCCGACGATCCACAGCCAGGCCTCCCCGGACCCGGCGGCGAAGGCGAAGTGAGCCCTCAGGCCTCGAGGGCGAGCACCCCCGCCAGGACGGCGTAGGCGGCGCCGAAGATGCGGCGCAGGCCCGTGGTCACGGCCGGGCGGGCGGCCACGCGGTCGCGGAAGGCGGCGGCGAAGCGGCCGTAGGCGGCGAAGACCACGAAGGTGAGCAGCATGAAGACGCCGCTCAGCTCGGTCATCCGCAGCCAGGCGCCGGGGGTGCCGGCCGGCACGAACTGCGGGAGGAAGGCGAAGAAGAAGATGGTCAGCTTGGGGTTGAGGATGTTGATCAGGACCCCGGTGGTGATCACCTTGAGCGCCGGGCGCGGGGCGGAGTCCTGCTCGGCGACGGTCAGGGCGGAGCGGTCCCGCAGGGTGGCCCAGGCCAGGTAGAGCAGGTAGCCGACCCCGGCGTACTTGAGGGTCTGGAAGGCCACCGCGCTGGCGTTGAGCAGAGCGGCCAGGCCGGTGACGGCGGCCACCAGGTGCGGGACGATGCCGAGCGTGCAGCCGAAGGCCGCGACCGTGCTCGCCCTGGCGCCGCGCGCCAGGCCCGCCGAGACCGTGTAGAGCGCGCCGGTGCCCGGCGTCACCACGATCACCAACGACGTCAGCAGAAACTCGATGCTCACTGTCCGACTCCCCCTGTCGAGCCACTCGGCCGAGCCAACTGTGCCTAGAGTGGGGGCATGTTCGTCAAGGTGTGCGGTGTGCGAAACGTTGGTGACGTCGCGGCGGTGGTGGCAGCCGGGGCCGATGCGGTGGGCTTCGTGCTGACCGAGAGCGTGCGGCGGATCGCACCGGAGCTGGCAAGGGAGTTGGCGGCGCAGGTGCCGCCCCAGGTGCTCACCGTCGCGGTGGCGTCCGGGGTGCCGGCCGCCGAGGCCGGGCGGCTGGCACTGGCGGCCGGGGTGCGGGCGCTGCAGCTGCACGGCGACTACCCGCGTGAGGCATTCGCCGAACTGTCCGGTCTGCCGCTGCAGTTGATCCGAGCCACCGCGCTCACCGGGACCACCGACCTGACCTGCGGTGCCTACGGCGAGGAACTCCTGCTGCTCGACTCCCCGGTGGCGGGCTCCGGCGAGCGCTGGGACCTCTCGCCGCTGGCCCGTAACCGCCCCGAGGGCCGCTGGCTGCTGGCCGGCGGCCTCTCCCCCGCCAACGTCGGCGCCGCGATCGCCGCCGCCCGCCCCTGGGGCGTCGACGTCTCCAGCGGCGTCGAGTCGAGCCGTGGCGTGAAGAGCCACGCCCTGATCCACGAGTTCGTCGCGGCGGCCCGCAAGGCCGGCTGAACCCCCCGAAGGCCGGCTGAACCCCGAAGGACTGTCGCTCGGCGGACCGGAGTGTCCGCCGAACGGACGCTGCCAGTGGCACGATGGAAGATCAAGATCGGTATTCCGCACGGACCACTCAGCACGGGGGGAAGGTCGTTGGACCTGACCGAGATCGAAACCTTTCTCATCCTCAGCGAGGAACTGCACTTCGGCCGCACCGCCGAACGCTTACACCTCTCCCAGTCCCGGGTCAGCCAGCTGATCCGTACGCTCGAACGCCGCATCGGCGCACCGCTGTTCACCCGCACCAGCCGACGGGTGGCGCTCACCCCCCTCGGCGAGCACGCCCGACGGGGGCTGGGCGCCGCGTACGAAGGCCTGCGGGCCAGCTTCGAAGAGGCCCGTGCCACCGCGCGCGGGGTGGTCGGCACCCTTCGGGTGGGCTTCCTGGGCTGCCTGGGCGGGCCGCCGCTGGCCGACGCCGTGGCCGCCTTCGCCCAGCGCCACCCGGCCTGCGACACCACCATGCACGAAGCCGCCTGGACCGACCTCTACGGGCCGCTGCGCGCGGGGCAGGTCGACCTGCTGCTCACCCTGCTGCCGGTGGACGAGCCGGACCTACGGGTCGGGCCCGTACTCGCCTCGCTGGGGCGGGTGTTGGCCCTCAGCTGTGACCACCCGCTGGCCGCCAAGGCCGAGGTGAGCATCGAGGAGCTGGTCGACTGGCCGCTGCTCGACGGGCCCACCGAACTGCCGGAGGCGACCAGGCTCGACCTCTTCCCGCCGTTCACCCCGCTCGGGCGCCCGCTGAAGCGCTGCCACGGCGGCCGCACCTACCGGGAGGCCTTCCACCGCATCGCCACCGGCGAGTTGGTGTGGGCCACCCACGAGAGCCTGTTCCGCCTCTACCGCCACCCGGGCGTCACACACCGCCCGCTGACCGGCCTGGCCCCCGCCAACGCCGCCCTGGTCTGGTGCGCCGACGCGGAGAACGCCAAGATCCGCGCCTTCACCACGCTCGCCGCGCAGTTGAGACCCGAGTGAACGAAGACAGGGGTGCGGGCAGCCTGCCCGCACCCCCGTCCGCCGTCCGGAGTCAGCGCTTGGCGAAGGCGTCCCGCAGCCAGGTCAGCAAGGCCACCAGCATGAAGCCGCCGCCGACCAGGCAGACCCCGCCCCAACCCCACAGCCGGTACGCCTGGGTGCCCGAGGCGGAGCCCAGCGCGCCGCCGACGAAGTACGAGGTCATGTAGACCGAGGCGATCCGCGCCCGGGGGACGTGGGTGAGGCTGTAGACCACGCTCATGTTGAGCAGGTGGGTGGCCTGCACGGCCACGTCCATCAGCAGCACCGCGACGATCAGCCAGGCCAGCCCGCTCCGGCCCGGCCACATCATCGCGAAGGAGGCCACCCCGAGCGCGCCCATCAGGCCGGTCAGCGGTCGCTGCCAGCCGGCGTCGGCCGCCCGCCCGGCCACCTTGGAGGCGATCGCCCCGGCCGCGCCGACCAGGGCGAACAGGCCGATCGCCTCGGCGCTGTAGTGGTACGGCGAACCGGCGAGCAGGAAGGCCACGGTGGCCCAGAAGGCACCGAAGCTGCCGAACACACAGGCGCCGATCACCGAACGCCGGCGCAGCACCGGCTCGCTGCGGGCCAGCCCCCAGGTCGCCCGCAGCTGGGCGCCGTAGGAGATCTGCACATCGGGGGCGGTCGCCGCCATCACCTTGGCGAGGGTGACGGCGAAGGCCACCGCCACCACGGCCGCGATCGCGAACATCGCCCGCCAGCCGAGGACCCCGCCGACCACGCCGGCCACCGTGCGGGAGAGCAGGATGCCGAGCAGCACGGCGGTGAGCATGGTGGCCATCACCCGCCCGCGCTCGTGCTCGGCCGCGATCGTCGCCACGTACGGCAGCAGCACCTGCACGAAGCTCGCGCCCAACCCGACCGCCGTGCCCGCGAACAGCAGCACCGGCAGGCCGGGAGCGGCGGCGGAGAGCACCAGCGCCGCCGTCTCCAGGCAGAGCAGCACACAGACCAGTCTGCGCCGGCGGACCATGTCGCCCATCGGCACCACCAGCATCAGACCGATCGCGTAGCCGATCTGGGTGGTGGTGACCAGTACGCCGGTCGCGCCCGAACTCGCGTGGTACGTCTCGGCGATCTTCGGCAGCAGCGGCTGGCAGTAGTACATGTTGGCCGCGCCGAGCCCGCAGGCGAGGGCCAGCAGATAGATCAGCCGCCGGGGGGCGCCGGCCTGCTCGGGCACGGGGGTACCGGTGACGGCACCGGTGGTCGTGGTCATCGACTCTCCTCACGCTCCGCCACTCAAGGCGCTACGTCCAGTACACGGCGTAGTGCCCCGAGTGGCGGGCCGGGCGGCGGGACTGTGTCAGCTGCTCACCGAGGTGTTACGCCGTGACGATGCGAAGCCGCTGCTGGACGAACTCCAGTGCGGCGTCCCGCTCTTCGGGGGTGGCGGCGTTGACCAGCACGTGGCCCATCCGCTGGTCGGAGGAGACCAGCCGCTCGACCACGTCGCCGACCTGCTTGCGCAGCCGGACCCGGACCACCGCCGGGTGGGCCAGCACCTCCTCCACACCCTCGATCGCGGTGATCGTGCCGGGGGTGGTGGTGGGGAAGAAGGTCGCGGCGTTCGAGACCGGCTCCTCGGTGATCAGCTCGTCCACCGGCAGACCGAGGGAGAGCCGCAGCACGGCCTCGTACAGGTCGAAGCCCCAGGTCAGGCTGACCGCCTCGGGGATGTAGTCGCCGGGCGTGCGGACCGCGACCTCCATCAGCCAGGGCCGGCCCTCGGCGTCCACCCGGAACTCGCCGTGCACCAGGCTGGTGCGCACGTTGATCGCGCGCATCACGCCCGAGGTCAGTTCGTCGACCCGGGCGGCGACGGCCTGGTCCTCGAAGCGGTAGCCCGGGCGGTGGGCCAGCTCGACGAAGGCCGGCGGGGCGGTGGTGGTCTTCTGGGTGATGTTCCGGAACAGCACCTCGCCGTCGCGGACCAGCGCCTCCCAGCTGTACTCCGGCCCGAACACGGCCTGCTCGACCAGCAGCCGGCCCTCGCCACCGCGCCGCTCGATCACCTCGGCGACCCCGGCCGCGTCCGAGACCAGCTCGACGCCCGAACTTCCCATCAGGGTCAGCGGCTTGACCACCACCGGCAGGTGGTCCAGCATCCACTGCCCGGCCGTGGCCAGCGAGTCGGTCTGCAGGAACGCGGGCTGCGAGATCCCGGCCATGCCGAAGGCGTTGCGCTGCAGCGCCTTGTTGCGGGAGATCACGGCCGAGTGCAACGACGGGCCCGGCAGGCCGAGTTGGTCCTGCGCCAGGGCACCCGCCAGCACGTGCGGCTCGGCGAAGGCGACGATGCCGTCCGGGGTGCGCTCCGCGACCGCCCGGCGCACGCCGTCCAGCCAGGTCTCCTCCTGACCGTTGGCGATCCGGGTGTGCGGCGCCCGGTCGTCGTCCGGGTTGGCCTCGACGTAGCGGACGTCGAGGCCGAGGCGCAGCGCGGCGTCGAGGTACGGGCGGCCCATCACGCCGACGCCGACCAGGAGGATGTCCTTCATTGCGAAAGGCCTTTCTCGGAAGGGCAGTTGGTACGCAGGTTCAGGTGGTGACGGGCACGGCGGCCGGCGCCTCGGCGTGCTGCCGCTCCAGCAGCTTCTGTACCGGCACGACCGCCAGCGCGGCCGCGACGAGGACCACGGCCAGGCCGACCCAGCCGTAGGGGCCGGCGGCGATCACCAGGCCGGTGAGCACGGCGGGCCCGGCGATCCGCTGCCCGGTGTCACCCAGGCTGAACACCGAGAGGTAGACGCCCCGGCTCTGCTCCGGCGCGTAGGCGAAGGAGAGCTCCCAGCCGCCGACGGCCTGCCACATCTCGCCGAAGGTCAGCAGCGCGACCCCGACGACCAGGGCGGCGCCCGCCCACAGCGCGGCGTGCCCGTGGGCCAGGGCCAGCGCCAGGCAGCTCGCGGCCAGCGCGAACCCGCCCAGGCGCAGCGCCCTGGCGGCCCCCGGCGGGGCGTCCACGCCCTTGGAGAGCGGCACCTGCAGCGCGATCGCCATCAGCGTGTTGACCAGGACCAGCACCGGGACGAGCCCGGCCGGGGCTTTGGTGCCCTGGAGGACCCAGAGCGGGAGGGCGACGCCGAGGATGGTGCCGTGCAGGCTGATCACGCCGTTGAAGGCGGTCAGCACCAGGTAGCGCCAGTCCCGGAAGCCCCGGATCGCGGTCAGCGGGCTGACCTTGCGCTGGGCCTTGCCCGCATTGAGCCTGAGCCGGGCCAGCAGCCCGGCCGCCAGCACGAAGGCGGCGGCGTTGCCCAGCACGATGCCCCGGTACGCCCAGGGGCTCTCGGCGGTCAGCAGCGGGGCGGCGAGCAGCGCGCCCAGCGAGAAGCCGACGTTGCGCACCGTGCGGATGATCGCCATGGTGCGGGTGCGGTCCTCGGCCTCGGTGGTGGCGGCGGCCACCGCCTGGCTCATCGCCGGGGTGGCCCCCTCGGCGGCGGCCAGGCAGGAGGCGACCAGGGTGAAGCCGACCACGCCGTGCACCAGGGTCAGCCCGACGAACCAGCCCGCCCGCCAGAGCTGGAGGACGACCAGCGTCTTCTGCGCGCCGATCCGGTCGGCCACCGCGCCGATCGGCACGGTGACCAGGAAGCCCACCGCACCGGCGATCGCGAGGCCGAAGCCCACCTGGGTGGTGGTCAGGCCGACCGACCGGACGAAGACGATGGTGGAGCCGGCCAGGAAGAGGCCGGTACCGACCGCGCTGATCAGCGAGATGACGGCGAAGGTCCGCCCGGCCGGGCTGGTGGGGAGGTAGTCCCGGACGGCCGCCATCACTCGGCCCCGACCTTGATCTCCACCAGCCCGGCGGCGTGCTCGGCCCGGCGGACGGCCTCGGCCGTGGTCGGGCCGGCGGCGATCACGAAGCCCGCCCGCTCCCAGGAGCTGGTGGCCGCCTTGACGGTCGACCCCGCGGCCAGGTTGAGGTGCACCTCGAAGACGCCCTCGGCGACCTTGGCCTCCTCGGCGTCCACCGAGCGGACCACGCCGGGCGGCGCGGTCACGAAGCGCACCGACGCGCCCTGCACGACCGGGAGTTCGGGCACCGCGCCCTCTCCCGAGAGCACCTGGATCAGGTTGGCCAGCACGTCGCTGTCATACGCCAGGTCGAGCAGCACCGTGATGCCGTCGCCGGGCAGGCGCCCGGCGCACTCGACCAGGTGCGGCCGGCCGTCGGCCAGGATCCACTCCGCGTGCAGGATGCCGTTGCAGAAGCCCACCACGGTGGCGAGCTGCTGGATCGCCTGCCGCAGCGCGTCGTTGACCTCCGACGGCAGGTCGGCGGGCAGCGCGTGGCCGGTCTCCACCGGGTACTTGGAGTCCTGCACGCTCTTGGCGGTGACGTTGACGAAGCCGACCAGGCCCTCGTGGACGATCGCCTCGACGCTGACCTCGGGGCCGTACAGCCGCTGCTCGACCAGGAAGCGCGCCGCCCCCTCGTACGTGGCCCGCAGGGCCGGCTCGTCCGCCTCGACGGCGTGCGCCCAGGCGGCGGCCGAGTCGTCCTGCTCGTCCAGGAGCTGGACGCCCAGGCTGGCCTGCCGGTTGGCCGGCTTCACCACGACCTGGCGGCCGTACGCGGCCCGGAAGGCCTCCACCTCCTCGGCCGAGGTGACGGTCGCGAAGGCCGGCTGGCCGATCTCGCTGCCCGCGACGGTGGCGCGCAGCACGGCCTTGTCGCGCAGCACCTTCGCCGCCTTGGGGCTCGCGCCCGGCAGCCCCCAGGCCTCGGCCAGCGCGGCCGCGATCACCACGCCGTACTCGGCGGCGGGGACCACCACCCGTACCCCGGCCGGGCGCTCCACCGCCTCGATCACCCGCTCGGGGTGCTCCTCGTCCTGGGTGGGCGCCGGGCGCAGCTCGGCCACGCAGCGCAGCCCGGCCACCGCCGCCGCCGCGCCGCGCGCCTCGATGACGCCCGGCTCCTCCAGCACCAGCACGGACCGCGGGGGCAGGAAGGTGTCCAGCTTGGCGAGCATCACAGGGCTGTAGCCCACCAGTACGTGTGTGACCTGCTGCGTCATCAGAGCCTCGCTCGTGGGGAGTTGGGGGGTCTCAGCCCTGGTCGACAGGCCGGGTGCGGACGGTGACGGCGGCGCGGACGCGCTGCTCCAGCTCGTCCAGCTCGGCGGCGGTCGGGGCGTCGATCACGAAGTTGCCGACGCGGTCCTCGGAGCTGAGCAGCGGGCCGAGCTCGCGGCCGGTCTCCTTCTGCACGAACATGGCGCGCAGGGTGGGCGGGTCGCCCGCCTCGCCGACCGGCACCTCGGGCCAGAGGTCGCCCTCGCCGGCCCACTGCGGGGTGATGCCGGGCCAGTCGATGGTGACCTCCTCGAGGACACCGGGGGTGTGCTCCAGGTAGACCTGGCGGGCGAGGCGGGTCGGCGTCGGGTACTCGGCCGGCTCACCCAGCGCGATCTTGATGATCTCGGGCTCCAACGCCCGGCCGGTGGCCAGGTGGTAGAGCACGGTGATGCCGTCGCCGGGGGTGCGGGCGGCGACCTCCATCAGGTACGGGCGCCCGTCGGCGTCCAGGCGCCACTCGGAGTGCGTCATGCCGTCCTGGAAGTCCAGCGCGTCCAGCATCGCCTGGTTGGCGTCGAGCAGGGTGGTCCGCTCCTGGCTCGGCTCTCCGGAGACGGTGTGCGCCAGCTCCACGAAGGTGGTGGCGTGCGCGTCGGTGGTCTCCTTGCGGATCACCGAGGCGAAGACGGTCTTGCCGTGCTGGACCAGGCTCTCGACCGAGTACTCCTGGCCGACGATCTTCTGCTCGACCAGGATGGTCTCGTGGTCGGGGTAGGCCATCAGCAGCTCGCGCAGCTTGCCGGCCTCCTCGACCGTCTCCACGCCCGAACTGGAGTGCCGGGTGGCCGGCTTGATCACGGCCGGGTAGCTCACGGCCGCGGCGTCGAAGGCCTCGCGCTCGCCGGCGGGTATGACGCTGGCGGCGGGGCTGAACTCGGGGAGGTAGAACCGCTGCAGGTACTTGCTGCGGCAGGCGCGTGAGGCGCGCAGACCCGGCGCGGGCAGGCCGAGCGCGTCGGCCACGATCCCGGTCGGCTCGACCAGCGTCTCCCCGGCGGCGTAGATGCCGACGATGTCGTAGCGCTCGCGCCAGGCGTTGGCGGCGGCGACCACACCGGAGTTGAACGAACCCTCCCGGTCGACGGAACCCTCCACGAAGGCGATGTCCTCGATCACCGAAGCCGGGTGCCCCTGGTCCGCCATGCCCGCCACCGCCTGCTCGCGCCAGGAGGAGCCGGTGATCAGCAGCACCTTGAGGCCCCGCCGCGAGAGCTCCTGCAGGTAGCGCGGCGCCCGGCAGATCGCCAGGAACGAGCCGGTGAGGATGAAGGCCGCCGGTCTGGCGGGAGCGGAGTTGTCGCCCATGGAAATGCGCCCTTTCCGGGATTGGTGCTCGTGGTGACCCGCGCGCGAGCCGTGGCACCTGTCCGTCGGCCGACGGCTCGCGCGCGAGGATGTGACTCAGCTGTAGTCCAGGCTCCCGGTACGGGTGCGCTTCAGCTCGAAGAAGTGGGGGTTGCGGGCCAGGGCGAGGGCACCGTCGAAGACGGCGACGGCCTCCTCGCCACGCGGGATGGCGTTCAGCACGGGGCCGAAGAAGGCCACCCCGTCCAGGTGGATGGTCGGCGTGCCGACGTCCTCACCGACCGGGTCCATGCCCTCGTGGTGGCTCCTGCGGATCGCGGCGTCGTACTCGGTGCTCTGAGCGGCCTCCAGCAGGGACTCGGGCAGGCCGAGTTCGGCCAGCACCTCCTGGGCCACCCCGAGGTAGTCCTTGTTGCCCCCAGGATGGATCCGGGTGCCGAGCTCGGTGTACAGCTGACGCAGGATTTCGTCACCTCGCTCCTGGCGGACGGCCTGCACCACCCGGATCAGGCCCAGCGACTTGTCGATCATCTCCCGGTACCAGTCCGGGAGCTCCCGGCCCTCGTTGAGGACGTAGAGGCTCATGATGCGGAAGTTGACGTCGATGTCGCGCAGCGCCTCGACCTCCAGGATCCAGCGGGAGGTGATCCAGGCGAACGGGCAGACCGGGTCGAAGTAGAAGTCGACGCGCGGCTTCTGGCCGGCGGCCGTGTCGAGAGTCATGCGGTGTCTCCAGAGAGGTCGTTCACGGGAGCCGGGCGACCGCGGCTGAAGCGCGGTCGCCCGGCGTTCTCATCCGAGCCTACGGTCAGAGCGAGCTGGCGACCTTCTTGTCACCGGCGTTCTTGACGTAGTCCGTCAGAGAGGCGTACTTCTCGCGCAGTTCGCGCTTGAGCACCTTGCCGGTGACACCCACCGGGAAGTCGGCCTCGTCCGCGACGATCTCCAGGAGGCCCAGCTCCAGGTGGCCGGCCGCCTTCAGCGCCTCGTTGGCCAGGGCGAAGACCTTCTCGGCCTCCAGCTCCTCGGAGACGGTGACGACGCCCACCGGGACGACCTTGCCGTCCGCCTTGCCGGCCAGCACCGCGACGTCCTCGATGCCGGGGACGTCCAGCAGCATGACCTCCTCCATGTGGACGGAGTAGCCGGTGCCGTTCTCGGTGACGATCGCGTCCACCGCGCGGTCGACCAGGAAGTGGTCGCCGTGCTCGTCGCGGTAGGCCATGTCGCCAGTCAGCCAGTAGCCGTTCAGCTTGAAGCTGTAGGTGGTGGCCGAGTCGTTCCAGTAACCGGGCGTGATGGCCGGGCCCTTGGCGGCGAGGAAGCCGATCTCGCGGTCCTCGGCGCGGCTGCCGTCGCGGCGCAGGATCTGCACATCGGCGACGCCGACCGGCTTGCCGGCGCAGCGGTCGTTGCGCTCGGTCTCCAGGGTGCGGGCCTTGAGCAGCACGCCCCAGCCCAGCTCGGTGGTGCCCAGGCGGTCGAGGAACATCGACGGGGTGAGGTGCTTGGAGCGCTGCTCCAGGACCTTGGTGATGTGCGCCTGGTGCAGCGCGTCACCGATCGAGATCCAGACGTTGACCGAGTCGAGGTCGCCCTCGGCCAGCTCCATCGCGGCCATCTCGGTGTAGCCGTGGGCGAAGGACATCACCGAGGTCGGCTTGTGCTTGACCACCGCGGCGTGCAGGTCCTCGCCGCTGCCGTCGCGCAGGGCGACCACCGGGGTGCCGCCGAGCACCGCGTACACGGTGTAGGCGACGCAGCCCAGGTGCGACTGCGGCAGGGCGGTCATCATGATGCCGCCCGGGGGCTCCTTGTGGTCGACCAGGCGGAACTTCGGGCCCGCGGCGATCGACTCGTGGGTGTGGATGGTCGGCTTCGGCTTACCGGTGGTGCCGGAGGAGTGCAGGATGGTGACCGGGTCGTGCGGGGCGTGCGGCCAGTAGGCCGACTCCGGCAGGGCGGCCTTCGGCGGGGCCGGCAGCTCGTCCTCGGCCTGGGTCCAGACCAGCGTGGTCAGGTTGGCCAGCTCCTCGCCGATCTCCTCCAGCCGGCTGCGGGAGGCGTACAGGCCGACCGGGCCGGTCTGGCTGATCAGCGAGCTCGCGATGAACTGGGTGGCGTTGGAGTTGATCAGCACCGCGATGGCGCCGATCTGGGCCAGCGCGTAGAAGTGCACGTGGTAGGCGAAGGAGTCGTCCAGGAAGACCGCGACGCGGTCGCCCTTCTCGACGCCCTTGCCGAGGTACCAGACCGACCAGCTCTGGGCCAGCTCGTCGAGCTGGTTGAGGCTGAAGTCGGTGCGGGGCTGCCCGTCGGCGTCGGTCACCGGACGGGGGGTGTGCACGAAGGGGAGCTCCGGGTGCGGGTTGTACGCGATCGCGGAGCGGAGCAGGTTGCCACCGCCGACGGTGGTGTCCGCAGCCAGCTTCTCGCGCTGCTCGGGCGTCAGGACGGTGGGGGCGAACTCGGACATGGTGGTGGTTACCTTCCTTGCCGTTTCGGTGAGTTGGATGTCACTCGGGTGGTTCACGAGCGGGCTGCGAAGATCTGGGCGCAGCTGGCCCGGTAGTGGTCGAGCTCGGGGCCGAGCAAGCCGGTGAGTCGGCCGAGCAGCTGCTCGAATCCGGCCTCGTCACCCGCCTCGACCAGGTCGGCGATCCGGCGGACGGCCGAGGCCAACTCCCGCCGGGCGGCCGGTGCTTGGGGGTTGGCCGACTGGACGTCCCAGTAGACCTCCGGGGTGCCGCCCGCGATCCGGGCCAGCAGGGCGAGCAGGGTGTCGTGCGGCGGCGGCGCCACGGCCCGCAACTCGGCTATCGGTACGTCGAGTTCGGCGAGCGCCAGCCCGAAGGAGAGCACCGCGGCGTGGGTCAGCGCCTGGGTCGCGGCGGCCAGCCGGTCGTGGTCGCGCTCGTCGACCTCGACCACCTTGCCCTGCCACTGGGTGACCAGGGCGAGCGCCTCCCGTACCCGGGGGCCGTCCTGGACGACCACGGCGGCCACCGGGCGGCCCTCGAAGCCGAGCGCCGGGGCGAACATCGGGTTGAGCGCCAGCGCCTCGCGGCCCGGGGCCTGCGCCCGCACCGCCTCGACCACCGGCTGCTTGACCGAGAGGGTGTCCACCAGCAGCGCCTCGGGGCGCATCGCGGCGGCGACGCCCTTGACCGCGGCCAGCGCCACCGGCTCCGGCACCGCGAGCACCACGGCGTCCGCGGCGGCCAGTTCGGCGGCGAGCTCCGGCCCGATGTCGGTGATGTCACCGCTCAGGTGCCGGGCTCCCGGCCGGGCCGGGCCGGTGTCCACCACGGACACCGACCGGCCGGCCGCCACCAGCGATTCGACGAACAGCCCGCCGACCGCTCCGGCCCCGCCGACCACCACCCAGGTGGTGAGCAGCGGCTGTGCAGGGGTTGCAGAGCTCACGGTCACGCCTCGACCGGGAGCTCGGCGGTGGCGAGGAAGGCGGAGACCATCGCCCGGGACTTGACCACCGTCTCCTCCCACTCCTCCGCGGCGTCGGAGAGGGCGATGATGGCGCCGCCGACCCCGAAGGTGGTGCGCTCCGCGGTGGCGACCAGGGTGCGGATGACGATGTTCAGGTCCGCCGCGCCGGCCAGTGAGAACCAGCCCGCCGAGCCGGAGTAGACGCCACGGGCGCCCTCCTCCAGGCGGTCGATGATCTGCATCGTCCTGACCTTCGGCGCACCGGTCATCGAGCCGCCGGGGAAGGCCGCCTTGACCGCGCTGACGGCCGACTCCTCCGGCCGCAGCACGCCGCGGATGGTGGACACCAGCTGGTGCACCGGGGCGTAGGTCTCGACGTGGAAGAGCTTGGGCACGTGCACCGAACCGACCTCGGAGACCACGTTGAGGTCGTTGCGGAGCAGGTCCACGATCATCAGGTTCTCGGCGCGGTCCTTCTCCTGGCTGAGCAGGTCCAGGCGCAGCGCCTCGTCCTCGGCCGGGGTGAGCCCGCGCGGGCGGGTGCCCTTGATCGGCTTGGACTCGGCGACCCGGTCCACCCCGACGGTCAGGAACCGCTCCGGCGAGGCGCTGAGCACCGCGACCTCGGGGAACTTGAAGTACGCGCCGTACGGCACCGGGCTGATCCGGCGCATGTGCGCGTAGGTGGTCAGCGGGTCGATCCGGCCGTGCAGGTCGACGGTGTTGGTCAGGCAGATCTCGTACGACTCACCGTTGCGGATCTCCTCGTGGGACTCGGCGATCCGGGCGATGTAGCCGTCACGGTCGTGGCTGTAGCTGATCTTGCCCGCCAGCGCCGGGTCGGTCATCCCCTTGCCGTCGAAGGTCGCCGAGAGCTCCGGCCAGGAGCGGAACTCGGCCGGCGGGTTCTTGGCGATGCAGGTGAGCCGGTCGCCCGTCTCGAGCAGGTACCGCTCGGCGGCGGCCTCGTCGCCCTGCGAGAGCGCCAGCACGTAGCTGGTGCCCTCCTGGTGGTCGAAGGCGATCATCCGGTCCGCGAAGACCAGCGAGGCGTCCGGGGTGTCCGCCTTGTGCCGCAGGTCGCCGCCGGTCTCCGCCTTGAGCTCGTAGCCGAGGTAGCCGACGTAGCCGAGGTTGAAGTCGAAGGGCAGGCCCTCGGGCAGCGCCGTGGCGCGGGCCGCGATCTGCTCGCCCAGGTACTCGAAGAAGGGCTGCTGGACGATCTCCTCGCCACGGCCCGGCTTCGTCACGGTGACGGAGCCCTCGAGGGTGCTGTAGGTGAGGTACTCGGCGAGCGGGCCGGTGGTGTCACCCATGAAGGAGAACCGCGACATGCCCTCGATGACGTTGCTGCTGTCCAGCCAGAAGGAGTGCTCGGAGTCGGTGTAGAACTCGCGGAACACGGCCTCGCGGCAGGGCAGCGCGTCGACCTTGCGCACGTGCAGCTTGTACGGGGAGTTCTCGGGTGCGACCACCGGGCGCGGGGCGCCGGCCACCGAGTAGTCGATCGGGATCCGCTCGCCGCTCGGCTCCTTGCCCAGGGCCAGGTCGCGGAAGTTGGCGAGCAGCTCGCGGCCGTACTCGCTGCTGATCGACTCGGGGTGGAACTGCACGCCCCAGATCGGCCGGGTCCTGTGCCGGACACCCATCAGGATGCCGTCGGTGGTCCAGGCGGTCGCCTCCAGCTCCTCGGGGAGGTCGGCGCCGATCAGCGAGTGGTAGCGGACCACGGTGTAGGGGCTGGGGATACCCGTGAAGAGGTCCTTGCCGTCGTGGGTGACGCCCGCCTCGCGGCCGTGCATCGGCTCGGGGGCGTGCACCACCTGGCCGCCGAACAGGTGCACGATGCCCTGGTGGCCGAGGCAGACCCCGAGCACCGGCAGGCCGCTCTCCAGGATGGCGCGGGCGCTGATGCCGAAGTCCTCGGGGCGGTCCGGGCGGCCCGGGCCGGGGGAGATGACGATGCCGTCGAACTCCGAGAAGTCGATCTCCGACCAGTCGGCGCCGTGCCGCACGACCACTGGCGGACGACCGTTGACCTCACCGAGCAACTGGTACAAGTTGTAGGTAAAAGAATCGTAGTTGTCGATCAGAAGTGTGCGCATGGGGTGGCCCGTTCCTCCTCCGGAGGCGTGTCGTGGGGACGCGCTCCAGACGTCGTTCATCGGTTCGTTCGCTTGGCTTCGGCGTCAGCCTCGGGGCTGTCGATGATCAGGTCCTCGACCCGGCAGGTCTCCGCGATGATCAGTTCGTAGAGCCCGCGCAGGAAGGTGCCGCTCATTCCGTGCTGCGCGGCGTACTTGGCGGCGCGCTCCTGCACGATCCCGATCCGGTGCGGCTGCATCATCGGCACGTCGTGCGCGCGTTTCACGTGGGCGATCTCGACGCAGATCTCGATCCTGGCGCGCAGCTCCTCGAGCAGGCGCCCGTCGATCGCATCGAGCTCGGACCGGAGCTCTTCGAGAGTTTCCGAGCCGGCCTTGTCGATCCGGCCGACTCCGGTAGCCGTACGGGGCATCGGGGATTTTCCTCCAGTGCTGGCTCGGAGACCGTGGGATTTCCAGCGGATGCGACTGGGGGAGGTTCTGTTCGGTGCCCCCGTCTCTGTGGCCATGACTCTGCCGGGGCCCGGGGGTGAAGAGAAGGGGGGTCGGTGGTTCGGGTCAGCGCATTTCACAGAAGCGAGGGATCGTCGCCGAAATCGCGTCCTCGCAGCTGACAGCGGTTCAACTGCGGCTTTGCGCAAGTGTGAAGGACCGGCGGATGCCGCCGGCCCTTCCGCCTCGAGGGCCTCCTCGAAGCCCCCTCGAAGGCCTCAGCCCTGCAGCCCGGCCGCGGCGCTCAGCACCAGATCGGTGGCCTCGGGGGTGCCGACGGTGACCCGCACGCCCTCCCTGGGGAAGACCCGTACCCCGACGCCGACGGCCGCACACGCGGCGCCGAACTCCTCGGCCCGTGAACCGATCGGCAGGTACAGGAAGTTGGCCTCCGTCTCGGGCACCTCCCAGCCGCCGGCCCGTAGGCCGGCCACCAGCCGCCCGCGCTCCTTCACCAGCAGCTCGACCCGCTCCAGCAGTTCCCGCTCCGCCGCCAGCGAGGCCACCGCCGCCGCCTGCGCGGGCGCGTTCACCCCGAACGGCGTGCCCTGCGCCCGCACCGCCGCCGCCAGCTTCTCCTGCGCCACCGCGTAGCCGATCCGCAGCCCGGCCAGGCCGTACGCCTTGGAGAAGGTGCGCAGCACCGCGACGTTCGGCCGCTCGCGGTAGAAGTCCAGGCCGTCCGGCACCTCGGCGTCCCGGACGAACTCCCGGTACGCCTCGTCCAGCACCACGGTGACACGCTCGGGCACCGCGTCCAGGAAGCGCTCCAGCTCGGCGCGGTGCACCACCGTGCCGGTGGGGTTGTTGGGGTTGCAGACGAAGACCAGCTTCGTCCGCTCGGTCACGGCCCCGGCCAGCGCCTCCAGGTCGAAGGTGTGCGCGCGCAGCGGCACGTGGACGGCCTCGGCGCCCGCCGTGCCGGTCAGGTGCGGGTACGCCTCGAAGGAGGGCCAGCCGTAGGCCACCTGCTCGCCCGGCCCGGCGGTGGCCCGGACGAACTGCTGGATCAGGCCGACCGAACCGACCCCGAGCACCAGGTGCTCGGCCGGCACCGCCAGGCGCTCGGCCAGCTCGGCCGTCAGCTCCTTGCTGAAGCGGTCCGGGTAACGGTGGCTGCGCTCGCCCGCACCGGCCACCACGCCCATTACCGAAGGCAGCGGAGCATAGGCGTTCTCATTCGCGGAAAGGTCGTGAATTATCGTCACCACGGGTACCTCGTCATTTCTCGGTGTCAGCCCCGAAGGGGGGTGGATACACGGACGGATAAGACATAAGGGCGGCAACCCGGGCCCGGTGGAACCGCGCTGTCCGAAACACGGACACTCCGTCAGCTCATCCGTCAGGTCGGCCCGGCTACGAAGCCGGCACCACACTCTGGGTGAGCGCCGCGAGGTCGTCGAAGCCCGCCATGTCCCGCCGGTGGTCGCAGTCGCAGCCCATCATGTACCCGAGCTGGAAGCGGTGCTGGGCCCCGAACTCCTCCTTGAGCCGCGCTACATGGGACTGCAGCGAGCGCTGGCTCAGGCCCAGCCGGCGGGCGATCTCGCGGTCCGAGCGGCCCTCGACCAGCAGCTTGCAGATGGCGTGGCGCACCGCGGGCATCACCTCGGTGGCCGCCTGGGTGGCCGAGGTGGGGTGGAAGGGGAAGCGGGCCGCGCGGTCCCAGGTCCGGTCGAAGGTGTCGGCCAGGAAGTGCACCACCGAGCGGTCGGTGACCTTGGTCGCCCGGGTGCGGTCCTCCCCGTCGGGGATGAAGGCCACCTCCCGGTCGACGATGATCACCCGATCGAAGAACTCCGGCAGGGTGCGCACCTGCGCGCCGAGCCTGGTGGCGGCCCGGACGTACTCCTTGGTCGCCTCGTCGAACCGGGTGCTGTGCTGGTAGAGCGTGCGCATCGTGATCTGACGGTCCAGCAGCGAGCGCACCGCCTCCAGTGCGTCGGCCAGCACCGCGCTCGGCCGGGGGCCGTCCGGCTGCGCCGTCAGCACCTCGAACCTGACACCGTCCAGGGCTTTCTTGATCTCATCATTGATGACCGGTAGCCCCTGCAGGTGCCGCACCGATGGAATCTGGCCGTCACCCCCCGCGCCCGCGGCCTCCTCGGCCGGCGCGGGCACCGCCTCGGCCGGCCCGGGCGGCACGGCCGCGGAGAGCTCGGCAGCGTGGTCAACGCGTCGGGACAGGTCGGCGAGGGCGTTGGCGATGTCGCGGAGCGAGCCGCCAGAGATGTCCGGTTCTTGCTGATTTGCGTTCACTTGCATACCTCGCTTCCTGGAAGGTGCGGTAATCCGAACCACCGTAGATCTACCGCCCCGAGTTGGGGAGCGGGAGAGTTGACGGAGCGGACACGACGGATTTCAGGAAATCCCTGGGTGCACGGATCACCATTCGGGCCCCATTCCCCGGAATTCGGCGAATCCGTCGGGCGGCATCGGGAGCGGAACCTTCCGTTCCCACATCGTCGCAGGTCAGCAGTAGTGCGGCTGACCTGGACGGACCACGCCTGCCCGCGCCGACCGCCCCGGCCAGTCGCCGGCGCGACAACCGGATCCGATCGAGGAAGCAGGTATCCATGTCTCAGGGAATTGCCGTTCCGGCCCGTTCGCTGACCATCGCCGCGATCGTTCTCGCCACGATAGCCGTCGGCCTGCTGGCCCTGGTCGGTTCGGCCGTCTTCACCGGAATTCCGGCCGACGGCCACCCGGTCCGCAGTGCCGACGTCGGCTGGAACGCCGCACCGCCGGTGTCCTGATTTCCGCGCCCGTCCGTCGGTGCTCGAAAGGTCGTGATGCCGGCCCAGGATTCGGATTAGGAGGGCAAAGTGCAGAAATCCGATGAACTTCGGACACTGGACGGTCATGCTCAGGCAGCCCTGGTCGCGAGCGGAGAGCTCACCGAGCGGGAGCTGCTGGAGGCCGCCATCGAGCGGGTGGAACGGTACGACCGGCTGGTCAACTCCGTGGTCATCCGCCACTACGGACCAGCCCTCGCCGAGAGCGCGGCCGGTGCGGACGGACCCCCCGCCACCGGCACCGGCCCGCTTGCCGGACTCCCCTTCCTGCTCAAGGACTTGGGGCCCTCACTGGCCGGGATCGAGGCCACCGCCGGCTCGAAGTTCCTGGCCGGATTCACCCCCACCGCCGACAGCGAGCTCGGCCTGCGCTTCAAGGCGGCCGGGCTGCGCACCTTCGGCAAGACCAGCACCGCCGAGTTCGGCGTGCTGCCCACCACCGAGCCCGCCCACTACGGGCCGACCCGCAATCCCTGGGACTTGTCGCGCAGTTCGGGCGGCTCCAGCGGCGGCGCGGCGGCGGCCGTGGCGGCCGGCCTGGTACCGGTGGCGCACGCCAGCGACGCCGGCGGCTCGATCCGCATCCCCGCAGGCGTCTGCGGGGTCTTCGGCCTAAAGCCGACCCGGGCCCGCACCCCGCTCGGCCCGGCCGTCGGGGACCTGATGAACGGGATGGCCTCCGAGCACGTCGTCACCCGCTCGGTCCGCGACAGCGCGGCCGTGCTCGACGCGATCGCCGGGCCCGCAGCGGGCGACCCGTACCCGGCCCCGCCCGGCCCCGCGTCCTACCTCGCGGCGGCCGCCGCCGACCCGGCCCGCCCGCTGCGGATCGCCTTCTCGACCCGGCCGGCCCTCGGCACGCTCGACCCCGAGACGGTGGCCGCCGTGCGGTACACCGCCGAGCTGTGCGCCGAACTCGGCCACCACGTGGTCGAAGCCGCCCCGCCGGTGGGCTTCGCCGACCTGGTCGACCCCTTCCTCGACATCTGGACGGCCGGGGTCTCCTCCGCCGTCATCGCCTCCGCCGGTCTGCTCGGCCGCCGCCCCGCCCCGGGCGAGATCGAGGAGCTGACCTGGCACCTCTACGAGCAGGGCCAACGGCTCAGCGCCGCCCAGTACCTCCTCTCGGTGGGCCAACTCCAGCGTGCGGCACGCACCTTGGCGGCCTTCCAGGAGGACTACGACGTGCTCCTCACCCCGACGACAGCCCAGGTCGCGCCGGAGCTCGGCACCTTCGGCACCGGCACACCCGAACAACAGCTGCGCCGAGCCGTGGAGTTCGTCCACGAAACACCGCTCGCGAACCTCACCGGCCAGCCCGCCATGTCGGTCCCGCTGTACTGGACCGACGCCGGTCTCCCCGTGGGCGTGCACTTCACCGGGCGGTTCGGCGACGAAGCCGGACTGCTCTCGTTGGCGGGCCAGTTGGAGCGGGCCGCCCCGTGGGCCGGCCGCCTACCGGCGCTGTGAACCGCCCGGTCGCCCCCCGACCGAAAGGCTCGACGTGAAGATACGTGTCGCCCAGCGAAATACCCCCCTCTGGTCAGGCGCGGGACGCCTGGCACGGCAGATCTACAGCCGTGCCTACGGCGCCGAGATCAACCCCGACCCGGACAGTTTCATCGTCGGCCACCACGAGCAGTGGTCCGCCGACGGCACCGGGATCAGCGCGTGCGTCGGCATCACCCGGGCCGGCGAGCGCCCCTTCTTCTCCGAGCGGTACCTCGAAGACCCCATCGAGACCGTGATCGGCAAGCAGTTCGGCGACTCCGTGGAGCGCTCACGGATCGTCGAGGTCGGAGCCCTGGCCGGCCGCGAACGCGGGGCCGGCCAGGAGATGGTCAAGATCACCCCGGTCATCTCCTGGTACATGGGCATGGAGTACATCCTCTGCACCACCACCGTGGCCCTGCGCCGCGTGCTGGAGCGCGCCGAGATCGGTTTCGTCCCCGTCGACGACGCCGACCCGGTCGTGCTCGGCCCCGAGGAACGTCGCGCCTGGGGCACCTACTACGACCAGGAGCCACAGGTCGGCGTGATCTCGCTGCGGAACGTCTCCGGACTCTTCGCCGAGATGACCGGCCGGTACTCCTTCATCGAGCCGGATCCGCTCGGCGAGCCAGGCTCACCGACCGGGCCGGGGTCCGGCCCCCACACGTACGAGGAGGTGTTGAGCGGTGCGGGCAGTTGAGCAGGCACTGCGCGAATTCGCCGACAGCGACCGGCCGTTGGTCCGGGTGCTGGCCGCTTCGGGCGCGGGCCCGCAGCAGGTGCACAGCTATCGGGAGATCACCAGGGCCGCGCAGGCCCTCGCCGACCGGCTCCCCCGGGCCGGGGCCCCGTTACGGGTCGGCGTGGTCTGCGCCAACACGCCCGAGTTCGTGGTCGCCGACCTGGCGCTGCTCGCCGCCAAGGCGGTGGAGATCCCGGTACCACTGGCCTTCAGCGCCGAGCAGGCCGCCGGCCTGCTCGAGGAGGCCGACCTGCTGCTGGTCGACTCCGCCGGGGAGCGCCGGCTGGCCGAGTGGGGCCGCGAACGCGTGGTGCCCGACCACGTCCGGGTGCTCACTGTCGAGTTGGCCGAGCTGAGCGCGGCCGGCCGGCCGTACCAGGTGCCCGGCACCACCGAGGACTGGATCTGCAAGGTGATCCACACCTCCGGCACCACCTCCCGGCCCAAGGGCGTGCAGATCCGGGCCTTCGGCATCGACGCCCTGCTGGCCTCGCTGCACGGCGAGATGCCCGAGCAGGCCTTCACCGGGTACCTCTCCACGGTGCCGTTCAGCCTGCTGATCGAGCAGGTCACCGGGCTCTACCTGGTGCTGCTCGACGGCGGCCAGGTCACCCTGCTGCCCCCGGAGGCCGAGCTGATCGGCACCTCGGCCGAGGCAGTCCGGGCCGTGCTGCCGCACCTGCGGGCCGCCCGCCCCACCGCCCTGGTGGCCACCCCGGCACTGGTCGCCGAGCTGGCGCACGCGGCGAAGGCCGCCGTCGCGGCCGGGCTCGGCGTGGCCGAGGAGCTGTTCGGCACCCCGGCCGTGCCGGTGCTCTGCTGCGGCGGAGCGCCCGTCCACCCCGACACCCTGCGGGAGTTGGACGAGCTGGGCGTCCCGGTCTACGAAGGCTACGGGCTGAGCGAGAACAGCTCGGTGGTCGCCTGGAACACCCCGGGCAACCGCCGGATCGGCACCGTCGGCAAGCCGCTGCCGCACGTCCGGGTCAAGCTCGGCCCGGACGGCGAACTCCTGGTCAACAGCACCTCCTTGTTCGCCGGATACACCCGGGACGACCCCTCCAGCTGCCTGCTCGAGGACGGCTGGCTGCACACCGGCGACCTCGCCACCCTGGAGGACGGCTTCGTCCGGATCACCGGGCGGAAGAAGAACGTCATCATCACCTCGGCCGGGCGCAACATCGCCCCCGAGTGGGTGGAGGCGCAGTACACCCGACTGCCCTTCGTCCAGGCCGCCGCCGTGGTCGGCAACCAACTCACCGAGCTGCACGGCCTGTTCGTGGTCGCGCCCGGCACCGACCCGGCCGCGGCCCGGGCCGAGATCGAGCGGTTCGGCGCCGAGCACCTCTCCGAGATCGAGCAGGTGAGGGCCGTACACCTGGCCGAGGCGGGCGGCCCCGCCTTCCGCAGCTACTTCACCGTCACCGGCCGGCCCGTCCGGGCTGCGATCGAACGGGCCATCGCCGACGGCACGTTGAGCCTCACCTTCTCCTGAAAGGAATTCGGATGTCCTTGGTGCACGAGCAGTACGGCAACGGCGCGGGCCGCGTGATCCGCCCGGGCGCCGAGCAACAGCGCCTGGCCGATCTGGACCCGGCCGCGGTCATCGACCTCCTCGCCGACTCCGGCTTCCTGCTGCTGCGCGGCTTCGAGCCCTCGCTGGAGGAGTTCTCCGCCTTCGTGAAGGCGCACTCCGGTCGGGTCACCCTCGACCCGGCCCGCTCCTTCCACGGCGGCGACGTCGCCCAGAAGGTGGACGCCGGGGTCAACGCCCTCGGCCTGCACATCGAGAACGGCAACAGCCCCTTCGTCCCCGACCTCACCTGGTTCCTCTGCGAGAAGGCGGCCTCCTCCGGCTCACAGACCACCGTCTGCGACGGGTACCGGGTCTGGGCCCGGGCCAGCGACGAGGCCCGGGCGGCGTTCACCGCCCAGGAGATCGTCTACAGCCGCCGGGTCGAGGAGGACAAGTGGAAGGCCTTCGTCTTCCACCAGCTCGGCGGCGCCAAGCCGCGCGAGGAGATCACCCTCGCGGACTTCACCGGCCTGGTGAACGACCAGGAGTCCACCACCATCACCCCCGCCGAGGACGGCTCGGTCACCTACTCCTACCGCACCGGCGCCGCCCGCACCACGCTCTTCGGCGACCGCCTCTCCTGGGCCAACAGCATCTTCGGCCCCTCCTACAACTACGAGCCGCCGACGATCACCTTCGCCGACGGCTCCGAGATCCCGGCCGAACTGCTCGCCGAGCTGGAGAAGCTCACCGAGGAGGAGACGGAGGAGCTCGACTGGGCGCACGGCGACGTCGCCCTGATCGACAACACCCGGGTGATGCACGGCCGCCGGGCCATCACCGACCCGGACCGCACCATCTACAACGCCCAGAGCTACCTCAAGCCCGGCCTGCGCTGACCCCTTGGAGCCCCTGATGACCGCATCCACCACCTCCGTAGGCACCGGGCTCGACGATCCGGCGGTCCGCCGCGTCCTCGACGAGCTCTACCAGGCCTCCGCCACCGACGACGACATCGTCCAGCACGCCCTCTCCCTGGTCGCGGGCCGCGAGGAGCCGCCCTCGCTGGCGGAGAGCGTCGAGCTGACCACCGACGCGCTGCTGCCCGTGCAGCCGAAGGTCGGCCAGTTCCTCCACCACCTGGTCCGCACCCTGCGCCCCGCCCGGGTGGTCGAGTTCGGCACCTCGTACGGGATCTCCACCATCCACCTGGCCGCCGCCCTGCGCGAGAACGGCACCGGCTCGATCGTCGGCTCCGAGATGAACGCCCGCAAGGTCGCCGAGGCCAGAAAGAACCTGGCGGCCGCCGGGCTGGCCGATCTGGTCGAGGTCCGCGAGGGCGACGCCCGCGAGACGCTGGCCGACCTGGACGGGCCGGTCGACTTCGTCCTGCTGGACGGCTGGAAGGAGCTCTGCCTGCCGCTGCTCGAGATCCTGGCGCCGAAGATGCGGCCCGGCACGGTGATCGTCGCGGACAACCTCTCGATGATGCCGCAGGAGTACCTCGACGTGGTGCGCGCCAAGGGCGGCGACTACGTCTCGATCGACCTCCCGCTCGGCGAGGGCATCGAGCTCACCACCCGGGTCACCCCCGCAGGCTGACCCCGCCCCGGCCCCACCCCGGCCCGCCGGGGTGGGGCCCTCCCCCACCGTGCAAGGAGCAACGCGCCATGAGCACCGCCGTCGACCCCCAGTTCACCGAGGTGGCCGAAGCCGTCCGGACCGCACTCGCCACCGTGACCCGCCTGGCGCACGTGAACACCTTCCACCCCAACGCCTTCGACTGGGCCCAGGCCGCCACCCCGGCCGAGCTCGACCACCTCTCCAAGGTCGCCTTCGGCGAGTCCGGCCACGAACTCGCCGCCGCCGCCTACATCACCAAGGAGCTCGCCCAACTCGCCGAGATCGAGCGGCACGTGAGCACCGTGATGGCCATGGTCATGGGCGAGCTGCACGACCTGCGCGACGAGATCAACACCGGCCACGAGCTGCACCACGCGCTCTCCTGCTTCGCCGCCGAGGAGATCCAGCACGCCAACACCTTCTACCGCTACTCCCGCGAGCTCTCCGGCATCGAACCCCGGGTCTTCGAGGGCCTGTTCACCGAGCGGCTGAACGTCTTCCGCACCGACGACCACCCGTACGTCAAGCTGGTCGCGCTCTGTCTCTCCGCCTACGTCGGCGAGTCCGTCATCACCGTCTACGAGCACCGGGCCGACAACCTCGACCCGCGGCGGGAGTTCTTCTTCACCCGCCTGCTGCACACCCACGGCCTCGACGAGGCCCGGCACGTGCAGATCGACCACGTCGCCATGAAGCTCCTGTACCCCGCCCTCACCGAGGAGCAGCGCGGCCGGGTCCGGGTGCTCCTGGAGGAGATCGAGGAGCTCAACCGCAAGCTGGCCGGCAACTTCCAGGCCGCCACCTGCGAGGCGCTCGGCCTCGACTACACCGAGGGCAATCCGGCGGCCGCCCTCCAGTTGGAGATCACCAAGGGCTTCGGGGCCCGGCTGTTCGCCGAGGACGGCAGCCTGCGCACCGCCGACGAGATGCTGGACGAGGAACTGCTCGGCCTGATCCGGGGCTTCTCCGGCCAGGCCGCGGTGCACGCCACCTCCGCCCCGCTCTCCCCCGCCCTGAACTGACCTCGGCCGGAACGGGGTGCTGAACACCATGGATGGAACGGGGCGTCACATGAGGGCCGGTCTGCTCGCACTGGGTCTGGGCACTTTCGCGGTCGGCACCGACAGCTTCGTGCTGGCCGGAATGCTGCCGCAGGTGGCGCGGTCACTGCACGTCGGCATCCCGGTCGCCGGGCAGGCGGTCATCGCGTACGCGCTGGTGCACGCGCTGCTCTCCCCGGCCGTGGTGGCCGCGCTGCGCTGGCCGAGCAAGCCGGTGATGCTCACCGGCCTCGCTCTGCTGGTGCTCGGCAATCTGCTGACCGCGCTGGCCCCCGGCTTCGGCCTCGTCGTGGCCTGCCGCATCCTGGCGGCGGTCGGCGGGGCGGTCTTCCTGCCGATCGGCACCATCACGGCGGTGTCGACCGTGCCACCGGACCGGCGCGGCCTCGCCCTCACCACCATCCGTGGCGGTTCGACGGCCGCCGCCGCCCTGGGCATCCCGGTCGGGGTCGCCTTCGCGACCCTGGCCGACTGGCGCCTGGCCATGTACCTCACGGCCAGCCTCGGCGCCCTGGCGGCGGCGGGCGTCGCCCTGCTCACCCCCGGCATCCCGGCCGCACCCCCGATCCACCCGGCCCGGGGCCTCTCACCCCTGCGGGACTGGCGGATCGGCCACACCCTCCTGATGGCCACCGTCCTCTTCTGCGGCCTCCTCACCCCCTACACCTACGCCGCCGCAGGCCTCTTCTCCCCCGGCCTCCCCCTGGCCCTCCTCCTCTCCACCTGGGGCACCGCCGCCCTCGCCGGCACCCTGCTCTCCACCCGCCTCACCGACCGGCTCGGCAGCCGCCGCCTGATCCGCCTCGCCTCCCTCACCGCCCTGGCCACCCTCACCCTCACCCCCCTCTCCGCCCACCACCTCCCCCTCGCCCTCGCCACCACCCTCGCCTGGGGCTTCGCCGGCGCCGTCCTCACCGTCCCGATCCAGCACCGCCTGATCACCTACAAACCCGCCGCCGCCCCCTTCTCCATCCTCCTCACCTCCACCACCTCCTACCTCGCCCTCGCCCTCGCCGCCACCCTCGGCGCCCTCCTCCTCACCTTCACCACCCCCACCACCCTCTGCCTCACCGCCGCCACCCTCATCGCCTGCGCCCTCGCCCTCGACTCCCCCCGCCGCCACCTGCGGTTGGCGTCCGCCTGACCCTGCCGAGGCCGGGCCCGGGCGGCCTACCACGGAGCCCTGGGCCAAGTACCCGGCTTCGGCGAATCCGGGCGCGTACGATCGGCGGTCCGGCACAATGGCCGCCATGACCAGCGCAGCCGACCCGCACGCGAACCCGCCGGTCGGCGGCACCGGCCGGGCAGGCGAGCCGTACCAGCCGTTCGCCCATCTCACTGCGGAGAACTGCGCGCTGTACCGGCGGGTCATGGGAGTGTTCGTCCGGGCCAAGCAGGAGTTCACCGTCCATCTGCGTCCGGAGGACGTGCACCTGGGGCTGCCGCCGGAGGTCCGTCCGCCGCTCGACGGTGTCGCGAAGGCGCTGGAGCAGCTCGCCAAGTGGGGCAACCTCCGAGCCGATCCGGACACCAGCCGGGTCACCGCGCTGGAGGACTTCTACCGCGCCCGGCACATCTACCAGCTGACCCGCGCAGGCGAAGCCGCCGAGGAGGCGCTGGCCGCGTACGACGGGGCGCTCGGCCGGCGCGGCGAGCTGCAGGCCGTCGCCCTGGCCGACATCGCGGTCCAACTGCGGGCCGTACTGGCCCTGGCCCGGCGGCCCGATCCCGATCCGACCGTGGTGCACCTGTCGCTGCTGGCCCTGGTGGACCGCTTCTCGGGGCTCGCGGAGAACGCGCGGGCGTTCATGGGCTCGCTCCAGCGGACGGTCGACCTGCACGAGGCCGAGGTCGAGGTGTTCCTCGCCTACAAGCAACGGCTGATCGACTACCTGGAGCGGTTCATCGAGGACTTGGTGACCCGGGGTGCCGAGATCGCCGGACTGCTGGAGGAGCTGGGCGTCTCGCCGGAGAGCCCGGTCGGGCCGCTGCTGCGGCTGGCCGCCGAGCGTGAGGCCTCGGACGCGGCCCCGGACGCGGCCGCCGAGGCGCTGGCCGCCGCCCGGGCCCGGTGGCAGGGGCGCTGGGACGGCCTGCGGGCGTGGTTCCTGAGCGTGCCGGGGCGCAACTCCCAGGCCAAGCTGCTGCGTTCGGCCGCCCGCCAGGCCATTCCCCAACTCCTCGCAGTGGTCCAGGCGTTGAACGAGCGCAGGGCCGGGCGCTCGGACCGCTCCGCCGACTTCCGGGAGCTGGCCCGCTGGTTCGCCGAGGCCCCGGACGACGACGCCCGCCACCGGCTGTGGCGGTCCGCCTTCGGCCTGCACTCGGCCCGGCACCTGACGATCGACCAGGAGGCCCTGGCCGAGCGGGACACCGATCCGGTCCCCGCCTCGGCATCCTGGTACGACGCGCCCGGTGTACGGATCAGCCCGCAGCTGCGCCGGACCGGATCGTACGAGCGGCGCGGCCGGGCCAGGGCCGTGCAGAACCGTGACGAGGCCAGGGCGTACCTGGCCGAACTGGCCCGCAAACAGGCCGAACAGACCGCGGCGGCCCGGGCCCGCCTGGCCACCAGGGGCGAGGTGCGGCTGAGCGACCTCGACGAGCTCGACCGGGACGCCTTCCGGCTGTTCCTGCTGCTCCTGGGCGACGCGCTGTCGATGTGGCGCCCGGGCACCACATCGGTCTCGACCACCACCAACGACGGGACGATGGAGATCAGGCTGACCAGACTGCCCGGCGGGGGGCTTGCCGAGATCGACACCCTCGACGGTGTGCTGTGGGGCCCGGAACACCTGGTCGAGATCGTCGACCTGACCAGTGCGGGTGAAGTGACGGGGGCCGGCCATGAGTGACAACCGCCTCGGCGACGCCCTCGCCGCGCAGCGGGCGGAGGAGGTCCGGCGGGCCGCACGGGCGCTGCTGCGCCGCCCCTTGCTGCGCGCAGGCGGGTCCCACGCCGACGAGTTCCGCCTGGTCCGGCAGCACGTGGCCGAGCTGCGCACCTGGTTCGAGCGCAACACGGGCTGGGCGCTGCTGGTCGACTCCGAGGTGGCAAGGCTCCGCCGGATCCCGGGCCAAGGCGACGATCCCACCCACCCGGCCCGGGACCAGCGCACCGGGCTCCCGTTCTCCCGGCGCCGCTACGTCCTGTTCTGCCTGTGCCTGGCTTCGCTCGAGCGCGCCGAGCAGCAGATCGCCCTGGGGCGGCTGGCGGAGCAGGTGGTACTCACCGCGGCCGACCCTGCGCTGACGGCGGCGGGTATCACCTTCACCATGGCCGACCGGGAGCAGCGCGCCGACCTGGTGGCGGTGGTCCGGCTGCTGCTGCACTGGGGCGTGCTGGCGAAGGTCGCCGGCGACGAGGAGGCGTTCCTCAAATCGTCCGGGGACGCCCTGTACGACGTCGACCGCCGGGTACTGGCCGGGCTGCTGGTCTCCCGCCGCGGCCCCAGCACCGTACACGCCGGCGGCTTCGAGGAGCGGCTCGCCGAGCTCAACGCCGAGGTCCTGCCGGACAGCGACGAGCTGCGCAACCGGGCGCTGCGGCACACGCTGACCCGGCGGCTGCTCGATGACCCGGTGCTGTACCTGGACGGGCTGTCCGAGGCCGAGAGCGCGTACCTCACCTCGCAGCGCGGCGCGTTGACCCGGCGGATCAGCGAGCTCACCGGCCTGGTGCCGGAGGTACGGGCCGAGGGGATCGCGATGGTCGACCCGGACGACGACCTGACGGACCTGCGGATGCCCGAGCAGGGCACCGACGGCCACGTGGCCCTGCTGATCGCCGAGTACCTGGCGGGCCGGGGCGGAACCGTCCCACTGGCCGAGCTGCACCACCGGGTGGCCGGCTGGGCATTGGAACACGCCGGCTTCTGGCGGCGCAGCGCGACCCTACCCGACGCCGAGACGGAGCTGACGGAGCAGGCCGTGGACCGGCTCGTGGCGTTGGGCCTGCTGGCCCGGGTGCAGTCCGACGACGGCGCCCCCGCCGTCCGGCCCCGCCCTGCCCTGGACCGCTACCGGGTCGGCGAGACGATCCTGCTGGAGCCGGGCCAGAGTGCTCCCCGCAGCACCGCGAAGAAGAGCACGAAGGGGAAGAGGACCCGATGAGGACGACCGTCGACACACCGCTGCCGTCACCCGGCCGCCCCCGCTGGCAGCCGCTGCGGGTCGGTCTGGTCGACCTCTTCTACTACGACGTCGAGGAGTTCCACTTCCAGGACGGGCGCCTGCTGCTACGCGGCAACAACGGCACCGGCAAGTCCAAGGTGCTCGCCCTGACCCTGCCCTTCCTGCTGGACGGCGACCTCTCCCCGCACCGGGTGGAGCCGGACGCCGACCCCAAGAAGCGGATGGAGTGGAACCTCCTCCTCGGCGGTGAGCACCCGCACCCCGAGCGGCTCGGCTACACCTGGATCGAGTTCGGCCGCCTCGACGAGCGCGGCACCCCGCAGTACACCACCCTGGGCTGCGGCCTGAAGGCGGTGAGCGGCCGGGGTATCGCCCGGCACTGGTTCTTCGTCACCGACCGGCGGATCGGCCCCGAGCTGCGGCTGCTCGACTCCACCGGCGCCGCGATCGGCCGCGACCGGCTGGCCGAGGCGTTGGACGGCCGGGGCCTGCTCTACGACTCGGCACGGGCCTACCGCAGGGCGGTGGACGAGGCGCTGTTCGGCCTGGGCGAGCAGCGGTACGCGGCCCTGGTCGACCTGCTGGTCCAACTGCGGCAACCGCAGCTGTCCAAGCGCCCCAGCGAGAAGGCGCTCTCGCAGGCGCTCACCGAGTCGCTGCCGCCGATGGACCAGGCCGTGGTCGCCGACGTCGCCGAGGCGTTCCGCTCGCTGGACGAGGAGAAGGAGCAGCTGGCGGTGATGGTCGCCGCCGAGCGCGCCGCCACCGGCTTCCTCCAGCACTACCGCCGGTACGCCCAGGTGGCCGCCCGGCGCAAGGCCCGTGCCCCCCGCGTGCAGCACGCCCGCTACGAGGCTCTGCGGGCCGAACTGAACACTGCCGAGCAGGACTTCAAGGCGGCGGGCGCCGCGCTCGCCGAGGCCGAGGCCAGGCTGGAGGAGCTGGACCAGCGGCGCACCGGGCTGCACGCCCGGAACGAGGCGCTGCGGGCCGGTCCGGAGATGCGCAGCGCCCGCGATCTCGAGCAGGCCGCCGAACGGGCCGACCGTACCGCGCGGGATGCCGAACGGGCCGAGGCGGACCGGCTCCGGGCCGCAGACGAGCTGGCCAGGTTCGCCGCCCGGCTCGGCGCCGCCAGGTCACGCGCCGAGGCCGCGGAGCGGGCCCTGACGACCGCCCTGGGCCTGGCCGGGGAGGAGGCGTCCGCGGCCGGGATCGAACGCGAACACACCGACCGGGTCGGCGGCCCGCTGGCGGCGGGCGACACCCCGGAGGCGGCACGGCACGGTGCCGACGAGCTCACCGACCGCCGGCTCCGCTCAGTCGCCCTGGCCGACCAGCACCTGTCGGCCGCGCAGGACGCGGCGCGCGAACTCGACCGGGCCCGCCGCCGGTTGGAGGAGGCGGACGCGGAACTGGCCCACCGGGCCGAGCTGCGGGCCGAGTCCGAGGAGGGCGCCGCACAGGCGGGCCGGGACTACCTCGTAGCCGTCCGTAACCACTTCGCCACCTGCACCATGCTCCGGCCAGCCAACCCCGAGGGCACGCTCGACGAACTGGCCCACTGGGTCGGGACACTGTCCGGCGCCGATCCCTCCCGGGCCGCCGCGCAGCGGGCGGCAGAGACGGCCGGCATCGAACTCGCCCGGCGCCGGGCCGCGCTGGAGACCGAACAGCAGGCGGCACAGGGTCGCCGCGAGCTGCTGCGGAGCGAGTCGGCCGAGCTGCGCGCCGGGGGCCAGCCCGGCCCCCGGGCCCCGTACACCCGCGCCCCGGAGAGCCGGCGGGAGCGCCCCGGCGCTCCACTGTGGCGCCTGGTCGACTTCGCGGGAGATCTGCCGGACCGTCAGAAAGCCGCTCTGGAAGCAGCCCTGGAGTCATCCGGACTGCTCGACGCCTGGGTCGCCCCGGACGGCACGGTGGCCGCCGTCGGCACCTGGGACACCCTGGCGACCGTCGGCGCGCCGGTGGCCGGCCGGTCACTGGCTGCCGTCCTGCGCCCCGCCGTGGACCGCGAGGACCTGGCTGCCGCCTGCCTCCCGGACGAGCTGATCGCCCGGCTGCTGACCGGCATCGGCCTGCTCGGCCCGGACGAGGAATTCCCCGAGGCCGGAAGCTGGATCGCCCTCGACGGCCGGTTCCGCCTCGGCACCCTGACCGGCGCCTGGTCCAAGCCCGCCGCCGAGTACCTCGGCGAGCGCGCCCGGGAGCAGGCCCGGCGCGCCCGGATCGCCGCCATCGACACCGAACTGGCTGAGCTCGAAGGCCGCTTGGAGAACATCGCCGCGGGCTTCGACACTCTGGGCGCAGGCCTGCACACCCTGGCGGCCGAGCAGGCCGCCCTGCCGGACGACTCCGCCCTGCGCGGCGCGCACGCCGCCGTGTCGGCCGCTCACCGCGAACACGCGCGCACCGCCGAGCGCCGCGAGGCGGCCGACCGCGCGGCCGGCGAGGCCACCACCGCCGCCGACCTGGCCACCGCCGAACTCCGCTCCCTCACCGAGGAGCTCGGTCTTCCCGCCACCGCCGCCGGCCTGCGCGACATCCGCGAGGCCCTCGGCCGCTACCGCGAGGCGCTGGCCGGTCTCTGGCCGTCCGTCCGCGAATCCCGGGCCGCCCTGGCCGCACTGGCCGCCGAGGAAGGCGAACACACCCGGGCCGCCGAGCACACCGCCGAGCTCACCGAGCGCTCGCGTACGGCGGCCAGGGAGGCCGTCGCCGCCGGCGAACGCCACGAGACACTGGCCGCCACGGTCGGCGCCGCCGTCGCCGAGTTGCAACGCCTGCTGGCCGAGGTGTCGGCGGCCCTGCGCGGCTGCGACGAGGACGAACGCACCGCCCGCCGCGAACAGACCGATGCCGTCGGGCGCCGGGCCGCGGCCGACGCCCTGCGCGACCGGGTCCGCGAACAGATCGAGGAGACCGGCCGCACCCGCGCCGAGGCCATCGACGCACTTCGCCGCTTCGCCTCCACCGGCCTGCTCGCCGTCGCCCTGCCCGACCTGGAGACCGATGCAGGCTCGTGGGCACCCGAACCCGCCGTCCGGCTCGCCCGCGCGGTCGAACGTGAGCTGGAGCCGGTGAACGACTCCGACCCGGTCTGGGAGCGTACCCAGCAGCGGATCATGGAGGAGCACAAGAACCTCGCCGACGCCCTGTCCCGCCACGGCCACACGGCGACGGCCCGGCTGCTCGACGACGGCCTGATCGTGGACATCGTCTTCCAGGGCCGGGAGCGCTCCGTCCCCGAGCTGGCCGCCGCGCTCACCACCGAGGTCGCCGACCGGCAGCAGCTGCTCTCCGCACGCGAGCAGGAGATCCTCGAGAACCACCTGATCACCGAGGTGGCCGGCACCCTCCAGGAGCTGGTCGGGGCAGCCGACGGCCAGGTGCTGCGGATGAACGAGGAGCTCAAGGACCGCCCGACCAGCACCGGCATGCTCCTGCGACTGGTCTGGCGCCCCGCCCGAAACGCACCCGGCGGCCTCGCCTCCGCCCGCCAACGCCTGCTGCGCCAGTCCTCCGACGCCTGGACGGACGCCGACCGCACCGCCCTCGGCGAGTTCCTCCAGGCCCAGATCGACCGGGCCCGCACCGACAACCCCTCCGGCACCTGGCTCGAACACCTCACCACCGCCCTGGACTACCGCTCCTGGCACGAGTTCGGCATCGAACGCCACCAGCACGGCAAGTGGCAGTCCGCTGCCGGCCCGGCCTCGGGCGGCGAACGGGTACTCTCCGTCTCGCTCCCGCTGTTCGCGGCCGCCTCCTCGCACTACGCCTCGGCCGGAAACCCGCACGCCCCACGCCTAGTTACCCTGGACGAGGCCTTCGCCGGCGTCGACGACGACTCCCGGGCCAAGTCCCTCGGTCTGCTCGCTGCCTTCGACCTGGACGTGGTGATGACCTCGGAACGCGAGTGGGGCTGCTACCCCCAGGTCCCGGGCCTGGCGATCGCCCAGCTCTCCCGTGTCGACGAGATCGCCGCCGTTCTGGTCACCCACTGGGTGTGGGACGGCCACCACCGGACGCGGGTGCCCGACGCTTTGGAAGGCGCCGAAGCCTCCCGAGCCTCCCAAGACTCCCAAGCCGAGGCTCCCGGCCCGCCGCAGGAAGGCCTGTTCGCCTGACCATGGACCTCCCCCGCCTCCAACGCCTGCTCGGCGGCCCCGAACTCGCCTGGCTCCTCGACCGCGCCCGCCGACGTCTGGCAGACGGACGCCCCCTCGACGGCACCGTCACCCTGACCGGCGCGACGGACGCCCAACGGACCGCTGCTGCACGGCTGCTGGGCCGTCCCCCACGCCAAGGGCGCTCGCTGTCCGTCCCACTGGGCTCCGTCGACGCCGTGCTCCGGGCCAGCGGAGTCTGCCCGGCCGGCCTCGCGGCAGCCGTGATTGCACTGACCGGCCCTGTGGCCGACCGCCGTGCGCAGGAAGCCGCGTCCTCGGCCGCCTGGCAACGCGCAGAGGCCGAACTCGACCACCCCTCGGTCACCGGCCGGCCCGAACTCGCTGCCTGGCGCACTCACGTGACGGCCAACGGCCTGCTCAAACGGCTCTCCGGCAGCGACCCCGAAGCCGCTCGGAAGCTGGCCGCAGACACCACCCTGGTGCTGTCCCACCTGCCTGCCGACGGCCTCACCCTCCCTGTCCTCGCCGCCCGCACCCTCGGCGACGCCCACGCCCTGGACCAGGGCCGCCCGCTCGCCACACTCGTCCACTCCGCAGTCCGGGCGCTCGTCGCCGTCGAACTGCCCGCCGGAGCCGAGGGCCGCCGAGCCACCTGGGCCTCCGTCGGCGTGGCACTGGACGAACTCTCCTCACGCGTCCTCGTGCTGAACCTGCCCGGCTCTCCTGCCAGCCCGACCGGCCGCATCCTCACCGCCGCCGCCGAGGGCGGCGAACCCTGCCTGCTGACCCTCCGCCAGCTGACCCGGCAGCCCCTCGACCTCGGACTGCGCGGGCGCACGGTCCACATCTGCGAGAACCCCGCGATCCTCGCCGCTGCCGCCGACGCATACGGGCCGGACTGCCCACCCCTGGTCTGCGTCGAGGGCAACCCCTCCGTCGCCGCCCGGAGCCTGCTCACCGCCATGGCCGCCCAGGGCTCCCTCCTCGCCTACCACGGCGACTTCGACTGGGGCGGCGTCCGCATCGCCACCACCGTCCTACGCCTCCCCGGCGCCACCCCTTGGCGCTACGACACCCCCGCCTACCTCGCCGCCGTCCACCACGGCCTCGGCACCCCCCTCACCACCGGCATCCCCGCCCCCACCCCCTGGGATCCACCCCTCTCCTCCGCCATCCGCGAGCACGCCCTCCGCATCGAGGAGGAACACCTCCTCGACCACCTGCTCGCCGACCTCCACCCGTCCAAGACTCCCGGACCAGCACAGTGAGCCATGACCTCCACTCTGCCAAAGACGGCAAAGAACCCCAGGTCAGAGGCCTGACCTGGGGTTCACCATGGAGCCGCTTTCGGGATTCGAACCCGAGACCTACGCATTACGAGCTCGCCAGGACAGCGCCACTTGATGGCCCGTCATGCATCGGATTGCACTGCATCGCAGGTCAGAGGCGTGATCACCAGTTCGGCCTGCACCGGATCGCACTGCAATGCACTGCCTCGTCGTTCCCAGAGCGTTCCCAGGAGGGCGGGCTGACTGGCGGATGCCCGGCGCAGGAGCCCCTGACCTGGCCTCCTGCGGCTCGCCGAAACGCCGTCCAACGGATTGCCCTTCCGATGCAAAAGGGCTCCATCCCTAGCACCCAGGGATGGAGCCCTCTGCCCGCAGCTGCGGGACTTATGTCTGGTCTGAATCTAGCGCCCGCATCACGGCAAGGCCAACTTTCGGGCGATCGGTCCGGCCGAGGCTGGCCAGGCGGTGACGGGAGTAGCTAGTGGGTGGCGAGCCAGGTGACGACGGCCTGAACGCAGGCGGCGGTGTCGTCGGCGTGCGAGTTGCTGTCGGCACCGTCGTAGATCGGCTCGCTCTCGGACTCTTCCAGGTCGGGATAGAAGGATGCCTTCCAGTAGGTGTGCTCGCTGGCAGGGTGGACGATCTGGGCGCCGTCGTCCGTGAGGAGTATGTCGCCGCCTGGGGCGTCGAGCTGGAGGGCGAAGCAGCCGCCGCCGGTGTACATGGGCTCGGCCTTCAGGTTCGCCTTCAGGAGGGCCTGGTAGAGGTGGCGTCCGGCGATCGGGTCTTCCCCGGGGGCGAGTTCGTCTGCGAGGGCGGACTCCAGGGTTCGGTGAGCCTGGCTACGCCCACCGTTTTCACCCTGGCGAGTACCCCCGGGGCGGGCGGCCAGCCACGTGGTGATGGCAGCGACGCACGCGATCGTGTCGACCTCGTAGTCGATGCCCTCGGTGCTCGTGTAGACCTCGTGCCAGATGCCGCGGTCGGTGGGCGTGGGGTAGTAGAGCGCGACCCACCCCTGGCCTTCCTTTGCCAGGTGGCCGACGGTGCCGTCGTCGGCGATCGCTATCTGTCCGCCGCCGGGTACGGGGATGGTGATGGCCCAGCAGCCGCCGCCACTGTAGACAAGTCCGAGGTTGAGGCCGTGGTCGGCGAGGGTCTTCCAGAGAAGGTAGCCGGCCACGGGCTCTTGGCCGGGCTCCGTGGGGGTCGTGAGGAGTGCGTTCATGCTGGCGTGGGTGTGGTTCACGGGGCTCCTTGTGTCGATGGGACGCCGGGGGCGGGGTTTACCTCCGGCATGCTTGGTTGGCCGTGGCGGCGCGCTAGAGGTGCGGGCGCGCCACCGTCTCGATATTGCTTATTTCTGTACGCATTTGGCGTATGAGTGTTCCTCGTGTTCGCCGGCCAGGGGTCAGGCTGCTTGGGTGTGAGCGGTGCGCATCAGCACGTGCATCTTTGCGAGCCGGACTTGCTGGTCGCGGTGCTGGATCACCTTGAGTCGCCGCTCTGCGGCCCGCTGGGGGCCGTTGCCTTCGGCGAGGGTGTCACCGCACCAGACGAGGACGTTGGGGCCAAGGTTCCAGAGGATCGCGTTGAGGGCACAGCAGGCGGCGGCGAGCGGGTCGATGTCGGTCATGGACCAGGCGAAGTCTGCCGGGGTCAGGTTGTGCTCCAGGAGGATCTGAACGAGGGCGCGGTGCATGCCGCCGGTTCCTGCGCAGGGGTCGTCGAAGGACATGCCGGGCTTGATCGGTTGGCCTTCGAGTGTGAAGCGGGCCATCATCTCGGCGACTTCTGGTGGTGTGTGGAACTCGGCAAGGGCGTCGCGCTGCCCGGTCGTCCTGAAGTTGGTGAGGAGGAAGCCGAGGGTGTCGGCGGCGGACGAGTAGTTCGGGTCGTCGTCGCCGTGCAGGTCGAGCAGTCCAGTGTCCAGGGCCGCGTGGATCGCGGCGCGGACCGGCAAGGCGAACTTGGTGCGGGTGTCGGCGTCGGTCAGCCATTCGTGCACGGGGCGGGCGCACTCGATGAGGTCGGGGCGGGCGATCCACCAGCGGGCAAAGCATTCCTCCAGGGCCGTGAGGGTGTCGGTCTCGTTGAGGCTGCGCCACCAGTCGGCGACAAGCGGTGCGACGTGGCGGCCCTTGAGGGGCCAGAGGGCGACCCCGGCGACGGCTCCGATGGCGATATCGAAGCGGTGATTGCCGGCTGCCTTGTACCAGGCGCGGGCAACTGCCTCGGCAAGCTCGAATGCCGCGTCGTGTGGCTTGCCCGGGAAGCGGATGGCGCGGGCCTTCTGCAGCCGGGGCGGTACGGCTGCGTGGGTGGCCTGGCGGGTGGCCGTGGCTTCCTCGAGCAGTTTCTTGCGTGTGGGTTCGGGCTTTCGGGCCTTGGGTGCCGTTCGGGTTTCGGGGACTTGGGCGAAGAAGTCGAGTTGCATGGGCGCTCCGGTCGGTGGTCTTGGTCGTGGTGGCCGGTGGTTGCTGAGTTCGCCGGTGGTGGGTCAGGCGAAGCGCCGGTTGATCCGGCGGGTGATCTCGTCGGCGACGGTGCGGATGTGTCGGCGGTCGCCGCGGTGGAGGAGGGCGTGCTTGAGTGCGAGGGGGTAGCAGTCGAACAGGACTAGGTCGGCGTACTGGCTGAGGGTGATCGCTGCGAGTCCGTCGGGCCGGAGGGCCCAGGCGGTGACGGTGGCCTTGTCGAGCAGTTGCTCGGCGAGGTCGCGGGGGCCGTTGAGGTGTGGGGTGCGGAGGATCTGGCCGACGGCGTGCTGGTGGTGGCTCGGTACCTGGCGGTTGAGGGTGGCGTGCATGGTGACCCCTGACTCTTAGTGGCTTAATTTTGTGCGCATTTGGGGTATGGCTGTGCACTCACGGCCGCCTCGCAGGCCGGTTCGCTCAGAGCCTCAGCCGCTTCACAGTCCGCTGGTCGCGTACCGGTAAGCGATGACGCAGTCTTCGCAGCAGAGCTCGTCGTCGATGAGGTCGGTGGCATCGCTAGGGGCGATGGGCATCGCGCACTGCGGGCAGGTGAGGGCCGTCGTGGCCGTGAGCATCGGGGCCACCGTGGTCAGAGGACGAGGAAGCCCTGGGGGTTGGCTTCGGCCATCTTCAGCAGGGCGGCGTCCGGGCCGCCCTTGGCCATGATCAGGGCGCGGCAGAAGAGGCCGAAGGTCCGCTCGTCCAGCGGGGCGGCGCCAACGCTCTCCAGGAAGTCGTGGATGACGTCGGCGGCGTCGTCCGGGTGGGTCATGACGGTGTCGCCGTTCCTCTCGCCGAAGGTTGTGATGACGCCCCCGCCCCGGAGGAGTTGGACGGTGAAGATGCGGACGACGGGGTCGAAGATCGGGCGCAGGGTGGTGTGCTGGTCGACGGCGACGAGGATGTCGGACATGGGTTCTCCGTAGGCGATGGGTGGCCGGGGGCCGGCGTGTGGCTGCAAGAGGAGAGGGCGATGGGGTTGCGGCCGTTGGTCGATCCGGGTCGGGACGGTTCTGGACCACAAGCTGCGGGTTGTCCGCCGTCGGTACGTGGTCGGACCGGGGGCGAGGCCGGGGCGGAGCTCCATGGCTCCGCCCCGGCGGACTCAGATGCCCCGGAGTCTGGCGGCCAGGTCGCCCAGGACGACGCGCGTCAGGCGCAGCTGGTGCTGGGCCTCGAAGTAGTCGCCCGCGCCGAGTGCAGCAAGGTCGACCGCCAGCCGCAGGGCCGACTGGGGTACCTGGGCGGTCCACTCCTCCAGGTGCTGCCCCTGGGAGTTGCGGCTCCAGGCCGCGTAGAGCGACTGTTCGACGATGTCGGCAGTGCGCTGCGCCGCGTCGGGGTCGAGCCCGTAGGCGCCTTCGATGACGCTCGCGAAGTGCGGTCCGTCGTGCAGGTGGTCGGCGGCGTGGCGCCCGGCCTCGAGTTCCTCCGCCGGCTTGACCCGCTCGGGGCTGGCGGGCGACGCCTGTTCGTGGTTCACGGTTCCCCTTTCTCGGGGGGCTCCTCCCTCCGTTCTTATAACTTAATTCTATACGCATTGAGCTGGAGGGTCCAGCGTCACCCAGGAATCTCACTATCCGGACAGTCCCCCGTGGGCGGTGACTCCAGGGGGAGCTGCGGCCAGGCCACTCCTTGCAGGGCCCGGCGGTGACTGGCCGGCATCGGCACCGCGGCGTGGCCAAGCCAGTCCCGGCCCATGTGCGCCATCACTCCGGCGTCAGCCATGTCGTACCGGCCTGCGCCCTCGCACTCAAGGCCGAAGCGGGTCGCAACTGCGTCCCGCACCATCCCTTTGGCGACCCGGGCCCGCTCCTTGGCTGGGTACTCCTTGGCGGGGTTGGCGACCCCGCAGGCGTAGATGATCCGGGAGACCGGCGGGACGACGGCGTACGCGATCCCCCCGCCGCCACAGGGACTGGGTGACGTGCCACCACAACCCGGCGAGCTCGTGGTGGCCGGCCTGTCCTCCGTGGCGGTGTGCGGGCCCTTCAACCATCACGAGGTCGGCGGCGCGGGTTCGGTCGTCGATCTCCCGCAGGTGCCAGTCGATGCGCGGGTGGCCGCGCAGACCGGCCTTCGGCCGCAGTGCGCATGCCCAGTCGACCCCGGCGATGCCGGTGGAGGTCAGGGAGAGATCCAGGCCGATCACCAGGGGGATGGGGCCCCGGGTCGCCTCGGCGGTGGCTGTGTTCACGGTGTTCCTCGTGGCGGTGTGCTGGCCCGGGCCGGAGTTCCGGCCCGGGGGCAGCTGTCGGCCCCATCCGGACAGCTGTGGGAGGTTCCGCCCCTGAGTCGGTCAGGGGCGGGTCGGCAGCAGGGTGATCAGACGGCGAGCTGGAGCTGGACGGGTTCGGAGGCGTCCGCCTTCTCCTTGTAGGTCCGGCAGGCATCGCAGTACCGCTCGCCGTTGGTGTAGTGCTTCTTGACGCCCTGTGAGGTTCCGCAGAGTTCGCGGCGCACCAGGGCGGAGGGCAGCTCACGGTCGTCGGCTCCCTCGACGGTGGCGATGACGTCCCCGTGGAACCAGATCCGGCCGCCGGCGACACCGTCGAACTTCGAGGGCCTGGGCCGCACCTGGTAGATGCAGCGTGCCCGCACCGGGCAGGGGCCGCAGGTGGGCAGTAGGTCCATCACCAGCTTCAGGAGGGCTGAGCTGGTGCGCTCCTCGTCGCTGGGGGCGAAGCGCGTGTTCCCGTAGCAGGCGGGCTTGAAGACTTCGGTGACGGGCAGCGCGGAGTAGGCCATGGGCGGATTCCTTTCGGGCCCCGCCCCGCCTGGTCGAGGCGGGGCGGGGCGCTGGGGTCAGCGGTGGAAGCGGCGGTCGATGGGGTGTCGGCGGTCGGCCCAGCGGCGCGGCAGCGGCAGCAGCCGGAGCATCCAGTCGGGCCGCCAGCAGGTGCAGGGCGTCCAGGCGTCCCAGTGCTGGCCGCCGATCCATCCGCCTTCGCCGTTGCAGTGGCGGCAGTGGGGGTCGGCGCTGTCGGTGAGGTGGAGCGCCGGACGGGGTCCGTCCAGGACGGTGAGGCGCAGTCGGCGCAGCGACAGGGCGGGGCGGCGGGGGAAGGTCATCAGAGCACTGCCTGGACCTGGGTGCCGATCCACCGGGCGACGTTGACCGAGACGGCATTGCCGGCCTGCATGGTCTGGGCGGCCGAGCTGCCGAAGACGATGTAGTCGGCGGGGAATCGCTGGCCGAGCAGTTGCTCCCGTGGCTGAAGCATCCGGAAGCGGCAGTCGTCGAGGTCGGGCGCCGAGCGGACTACCGCGGCGGAGGACTTGGTGCCGAACGTGTGGAAGGGGTGCCCTGCGGTCCTGGATGCGCCCTTGCGGTACGGGATCACCAGGGTGTTGTGGTGCAGGTCGGCGATCTGCCCGCCAGGCACCACCAGGGCGTGGTGGTTGCCTTGGGCGGTGAGCCCGGCGAGAGGCGAGCTGACCGGGTTGGCGGTGGAGTGGTTGCGGTACTCCACGATGTACGGCTCGGGGAGGGTCACCAGGGCTTCGCTCTCTCGGGTGGTCCTGGCGCGCAGTGGAGCGTCGGTGTGGGCCGCGTCGGTGTTCCAACTGCCGCCGGCGGGGACGAGCAGCGCCTCGCCCTGCTTGGTCGAACGGGTGGGCAGCGGGCGGGCGTTGGGGTCGAAGGCGCGGGCGTCGCCGTCCTTGCCGTGGGTGATGGTCAGTGTGCTCGGCCGGTGGGGGTACATCTCCAGCCCGGCGCGGATGCGCGACATCGTGGTGGGGGCCAGTGGGGTGCGGCGCTGACCGATGCGGGTGCCGAGGTTGGTCCAGTCGATCGCGGTGGCGGCCGGGCGCACGTACGGCTCGACGATCGCGTGACGGCACCGGCGGTTGGGGCACCGGTAGTCGTACTGGATGCCGTACCGGCCGACCTTGACCTTCGGGTCGCGCCAGCTCTGGCGGGCCTTCACGTTGGTGTCGCACTCGAAGCACCAGGCCCAGGGGCGCGGCGAGAGGTCGGGCTTGCGTGCGCCCTTCGGGGTGAAGACGAAGTTATCTGGACAGATCACCTGATTCAGCGACTGTGTCGGTCGCACGGGGTGCGTATGGTTCCGGCCGTGCGAGTGATGAAGGTGCCCGA